>CAZWNI010000092.1:0-5613 GCA_964635385.1 uncultured Oscillospiraceae bacterium | reverse complement strand
CTTTGGAGCTGCTAACCAGATTCGAACTGGTGACCTCGTCCTTACCAAGGACGTGCTCTGCCTACTGAGCCATAGCAGCAAATGAAGTTTTTTCCGGCCGTTGAACATGACGCTCTCGACAACGTTGTCTATTATACCGGACTGCTGCCGGAATGTCAAGGGGTTTTTTGAAAAAATTTTCAGGAGGGCAAAAAACGGCAGAACAAAGGCGAAAACGGGAAAAATGTAGGAGAGAACGGGAGAAAAATCGAAAGATTTGCTTTTTTCGCACTGCTATGGTACAATGGTTGCTGAAAGCAACCATTGCAGTTCCCCTCTTGGCCGGCACAATGTCCGGCCGGCCATTTTGCTTCGCAAAAATCGAGGGAAACTCATCTGATGTTATAAGGTACAATGGTTGCTGAAAGCAACCATTGTGGTTCCCACCTTGCCGCCAAAAGCAAGGCGGCAGTTCGCCGGGCGGCGAACACCGGTGGAAACCTATCTGATGTTTTAAGGTACAATGGTTGCCAAAAGCAACCATTAGTAGTTCCCCTCTTGGCCGGCACAATATCCGACCAGCCATTTTGCTTCGCAAAAACCGAGGGAAATCCATTGTGTATTTTATGGTGCAATCTCCATAGTATGTTACTGTTCCGGGAGGAAATGCAATGACTGTGACTTTGCTCACCCACACCCCGCAGCCAGAAAAAACCGTGGCCTGCGCTGCCAAGCTCTGCTACAGCGCCAGTGGTGTGGATCAGTTATATGAAGGCTTGACCAACGAAAAAGCATCGGATTTTGTGCAGATGCTGGCTCAAATCGGTCATGAAAGCCCCATCGAACACGCCAGCTTTACCTTTGCACTGGAAGGAGTGTCCCGCTCCCTGCTGGCACAGATCACCCGGCACCGGCTGGCTTCCTTCAGTGTGCAAAGCCAGCGGTATGTGAAAGAATCGGATTTTTCTTTTGTCACCCCGCCGGAGATTGCCGCCGATCCCACCGCTCATGAGGTGTTCTTAAAGTCCATGGAACGGGCGGTGAAGGACTATAACACTTTAGCCGACCTGCTGCAAAAGCGCCATGAACAAAGTTTTCTGGAAGCAGGGCTGCCGGAAAAGGAAGCCAGGCGCAAGGCGGAAAAGAAGGCCATTGAAGACGCACGGTTTGTGCTGCCCAACGCCTGCGCCACCAAGATGATCCTGACTATGAACGCCCGCAGTCTGCTGAACTTCTTTAAGCTGCGCTGCTGCAACCGGGCGCAATGGGAGATCAAGGCGGTGGCGGACGAAATGCTCCGCCAGGTCTGCGCTGTGGCCCCCACCCTGTTTGCTGCGGCAGGTCCTTCCTGCTACTGCGGAAGCTGCTCCGAAGGGAAGATGAGCTGCGGCAAGGCCGGCCAGGTGCGGGCGTTTTACACCATGCTTCACAACCGCCAAACCCCCGAACCCTAAGGAGGAATCCTGATGGAAGGAAAACTATTGGTGCTGGACGGGCTGGACGGCTGCGGAAAATCCACCCAGGCAGAACGGCTGACCCAGCGGCTGATCCAAGCGTTCCCCGGCCGGGTGCACCTGATTTCCTATCCCGATTATGACAGCCCCTCTTCCGCTTTGGTAAAGATGTACCTCAACGGCGATTTTTCCGCTCATCCGGAGGGAGTCAACGCCTACGCAGCTTCCGCCTTTTATGCGGTGGACCGATACGCCGGCTATGTCCGTCAGTGGGGGGAGTGGTACCGGCAGGGCCACTTCATTGTCGCCGCCCGGTACACCACCTCCAACGCCATTCACCAAATGGGCAAGCTCCCTCAAGGGGAATGGAAGGCGTTTTTGGACTGGCTGGAGGATTTTGAATATGAAAAACTGGCCCTGCCCAAGCCGGATCTGGTCTGCTATCTGGAAATGGACCGAAAGGTGTCGGAACAGCTTCTGGACGCCCGTTACCAGGGAGATGCTTCCCGACGGGACATTCATGAACGGGACCGGGCTTACCTGGAGCAGTGTCGTATCAACGCTGAATATGCTGCCCGGCAGTGGCACTGGAAACGGGTTTCCTGCTGCCAGGAGGGGAAGGTTCTTCCTATGGAAGAGATCACCCGACAGCTTTGGGATCTGACAGTCCCTTTGTTTTCCCAAGGCGGTGATGCAGTATGATCCTTCGCCATCCCCAGCGGGAGGAGATCCCGGAGCTGGCTGCGTTGTGGTCTAGCTGTTTTCCCGATACCCAGGAAGATGCAGCCCGGTTTTTGGATCGGGTGCTTCGTCCGGAATACGGCCTGGTGGTCCAGCAGCCGGACGGAAGGCTGGCCGCCATGCTCACTATGCTGCCAGTAATGATGCACACCAATACCCACATTTATAAGGGCAGTTACCTCTATGGGGTCTGCACTCACCCGGATCAACGGGGACAAGGGTACTTCCATCAACTGATGGAGCAGGCCAAAGAAGAAGCCAAAAGTCAGAACCGGCAGTTTTTGTGCCTGGTGCCGGAGGGGAAAAAGCTGTTTTCCCTGTATCGGAGCCTGGGCTATCAGACCCTGTTTTACCGCACCAAAAAAAAGCTGGACCCCATGGATTATGAGGACCGGCAGGTAATCTGCACTATGGATGAGATTGGGGAAGAGTACTATATCAAGCTGCGGCAGTTCTATCTTTCCGGTCTGGATCTTTCCGTGCAGTTTGACGGCACCCTGCAAACCGCCCTGTATCAGAACCTGAAGGAAGCGGGCTGCCGGATGATCTCCGTTCAGTGCCGTTACGGCCATGGCTGCGTGGTGTTTACCCAGCGCCGGGATACCATGGAAATCTGGGAAGCCGCCATGGATTCCGCCTGCTTTTACAGCATCATCACTCCCCTGGCCCGGCGGTTTGGCGCCAAACAGGTGCTGCTCACCGGCCACCCCTGTTATGCCGACGCCCGGCAGGAGCTTGCTCCCTACGGAATGTACCTTCCCCTAGAAGAAAAATTGGCCCTGCCCCAGGAAAAGCACCCCCAGCCCTATATGAATCTGATGCTGGATCAATGAATCCGGCTTAAGATAGAGCATTCATTTTTCAGCTTGCCCGGTTTCGGGCAGAAAGGAATCGAAAATCACATGATATATTTGTTTTTGGCAGACGGTTTTGAAGAAGTGGAAGCCCTGACTCCTCTGGACTACCTGCGCCGGGTGGACGAACACAACATCAATACGGTGGGCGTGTACGACACCGAAGTCACCGGTTCCCACGGCGTCACGCTGCGGACCGATCTGCACATGGATGAAATCAGCTTTGACGACATTGAAATGATCATCCTTCCTGGAGGAATGCCGGGTACCAACAATCTGGAGAAAAGCGATAAGCTCCACGATGTGATCGATTACTGCGCCGGAGGCGGCATCAAAATTGCAGCCATCTGCGCCGCCCCCTCTATCTTAGGGAAAAAGGGGCTGCTGGACGGTCGGAAAGCCTGCTGCTATCCCGGTTTTGAGCAGGAACTGAAAGGCGCCAAGATCAGCAAGGATGCAGTGGAGGTAGACGACAACTTTATCACCGCCCAGGGAGCCGGCTGCGCCCAGCAGTTTGCCTTTACCCTGGTGGAGGAACTTTACGGAAAGGATGCCGCCCAGAAGCTGATGCAGCAGGTGGTTTGGATAGAGTGATGGGCGCCGGCCGTCCCGTTACCGACATCCGCCTGGTGAAGCGGGGCCTGCGCAGGAAATTCCGGGAGATCCGCTTGACCATGGATCCCCAGGACAAATCTGCTTGGGATCAGCGCATCACCGCAAATCTGCTTCGCTCTCCCCGTTACCGGAAAGCCAAGCGGGTGCTGTTGTTTGTCTCCAAACCCATTGAAATTGACACCCACTCCCTGATTCGCACCGCCTTGCGGCAGGGCAAGCAGGTGCTGCTGCCAAGGTGCCTGGATGAGCAGGGCCATATGGAATTTTATGCCATTCAAGGCTGGGAGGATTTAGTGCCCGGTCTGTACGGCCTGCTGGAACCGGACCCGGAGCGCTGTTGCTGCATTCAAACTTTCCGCCCCACTGATTTTTGCCTGGTGCCTGGGTTTTCCTTTGATGCACAGGGTTACCGGCTGGGGTTCGGCAAAGGCTACTACGACCGGTTCCTCTCCCGGTTCACCGGGGTTACCGCAGGGGCGTGCTATCACTGTTGCATGACCCAGACCCTGCCTCATGGCCGGTACGACCGGCCGGTGGACTATCTCTTTACAGAACGTTATGTGCGGCGTTTGGCTCCCCCCGGCGCCCCCTTACCCAAACTGAAAGAAAGGTGATTTGCGTGGAACAAAACCGTTCTCCGGAAGAAGAAAAGCGACCTCAGCAAGACGCCCCGGCGGCAGACAGCCAAACTGCTGCTCCTGCCTCGGAGCCGGCAGAAGAACAAGCCCCTGTTTCCGAGCCGGAAACGCCCCAAAAGGAACCCGCCCCGGTATTTCAGGTGAACTTTCAGGAAGATGCCTTTGATGAGTTTGGGGAATTGCTGCCCACGCAGCCGGTTGGGTCCCAGACAGCAGAGGCGGTCCAGCCCAAACAGAGGTGGGGCTGGCTGAAAGTAACCATCACCCTGGTGCTGCTGGCGGTGGTGGGGTTGGTCTGCACCGTTTTAATCCTGTTTTTGGGCGATATGATGGGGGTCAACGGCAGCAGCGACACCATTATCGTGACGGTGGAACCCAATACCGGCCTCAACGAAGTCAGCGAAACCCTGTACGAAGCAGGGGTCATCGACTACCCGGATATGTTCAAGTTCTATGTCCGGTTTTTGGCGGACGACGACATTACCATTCAGTTCGGGGAGTTCGACCTGTCCTCCGATATGGGGTATGATGAGATTATTCAGGCGCTGAGTACCTACAACCGCTCCGACCAGGTGGTGCGGGTCACCATTCCGGAGGGCAGCACAGTGGTGGAAATTGCCCAGATTTTGGAGGACAACAAGGTCTGCACGGTGCAGGACTTCTACGACGCCGTGAACAGCACCGATTATCAGTATTCCTTCCTCACCGAAGAGGTGCTGAATAACACCGACCGGTATTTTCTGCTGGAGGGCTACCTGTTCCCGGACACTTATGATTTCTACGTCAATGAACAGGCTTCCAATGTGGTGGAAGCCATGCTGGATAACTTCGCCGACCACTACACCAGCGAAGTCCGGCAGGCAGTGGAAAACAGCGGTATGACCCTGGATGAGATTGTGGTGCTGGCCTCGGTGGTGGAAGCGGAGGCGTCCGGCAATGCGGACGAGATGGCCAATGTGTCCAGCGTGTACCACAACCGGCTGTCCGATTCCAGCAGCTACCCCAATCTGCAAAGCGATCCCACTATCCTCTATGCGGAAAATGTGATTAAGCCCTTCCTTCAGGAGGACGGCGTCATTGATGAAGCGGAGCAGGCTCTGCTGGACAGCTACAATACCTATGCCGGTTCCGGCCTGCCTGCCGGAGCCATCGGCAATCCCGGAATCGATGCGATTTTGGCGGCGGCCCAGCCGGCGGACACCGAGTACACCTATTTTGTTACCTCCTCCGACGGGAGCACCTTCCTTTACGCCAGTGATTACCGTACCCATTTGGCCAACTGCGAACAGGTGGGGATCACCACCGGCTGAGAACCGGCGAAGCAGAAGAAAG
>CAZWNI010000091.1:0-5615 GCA_964635385.1 uncultured Oscillospiraceae bacterium | reverse complement strand
GAAGGGGAAAAGTACATGATCTACGGCTCTTTCTTCGGCGGAATCTACGCCAAACAGTTGGACCCCAACACCGGAATGCCTTTGGACGGAAATGCCCGGAGCCTGGGCGTCCTGCTGGCACGGAAAGGTCACAATACCGTGGACGGTCCGGAAGGGGCGGCGGTGATCTATAACCCAGAGGAACAATATTATTATCTGTTTTTGTCCTACGGCTGGCTGGGGGACGGATATGATATTCGTGTGGCCAGAAGTCCCAGCGTCACCGGACCCTATGTGGACTACAAAAACCGTTCCATGATTGGGGACACCATGGGAGTGAAGCTGGCTGGCAGCTACCAGTTTACCGCTTCCAATCCCTTGGCGGATACCTCCACCCCAAACTGGACTTATGGCGGGTTCCGGGGTCCCGGCCACGGCGTCCCATTCTTTGATCCGGACACCGGACGGTATTATTTCTGCCATCATGTCCGGGACGGAGCCAAAGCCTATGCCAGGCGGCACACCTGGGAAGGCCGGACCAGCTTTACCAAGCACTTTATGATGATTCGCCAAATGGTATTTGTCAACGGCTGGCCGGTGTTCAGCCCGGAAGACTTTGCCGGAGAAGACCAGGGAACCGTCCCCGCCGAATGCCTGCCGGGAAGCTGGGAATTTATCCACTTTCCGGAAAAGGGGGACCGTCCCAAAAAGGGAAAAGCCGGCAGCCTGAACGCTGACGGCGCCGGCATTTGGCTGGACAAAACCCCCATGACCTATGAATACCAGCAGGAACAAGGGCTTCTCACCTTCCACGGAAAAAAGCAGACTGCCACCGGCAAGGTGCTGAAGTGCTATGATCTGGAAAACAGCCGCCCCACCATTTGCTTCACCGGCTTGACCCAGGAGGGGGAAGCGGTGTGGGGGAAACTGCTGCGGGAATGAGCAGAGCGCCATAAAAAGAAAAAACACTCCAGCGGAGGGGATTCGACCCAAACCGCTGGAGTATTTTACGTCGATAGATTGGTTACAGCAGCTCCTCCTGGTACACTGCCCGGCTGCCGCCGGTGAATTTCACACGGGTGCGGGCACAGACCAGATGGGCTTGTCCGATGTGATCCAAGTTCAACCGCAGGGGCACGGCAACCGGCTTCAGGTGCATTCCAATCAGGGTGTCGCCGATGTCCATGCCGCAATGGGCCTGAATCATTTCCACCGCTACCGGACGGGCAAACCTGGCCCAGGCTGTGGTGGCAAAGCTTCCTCCTGCCTTGGGTTGAGGGATCGCATTGACCTGCTCCAAGCCATAGCGCTCCATACATTCTTCTTCCACAATCAAGGCACGGTTCAAATGCTCGCAGCATTGCGCCGCCAGGTACATTTCGTGCTGCTGCACCACCGGGTACAGGCCGTCAAAGATCGCTTGAGCCAGTTCCAGGGCGGAGTGGGAGCCGATGCGGTAGCCGCCCGCTTCGCTGGAGGAACAGCCTACCACTACGATTTGTCCCGGCTTTGTGTAGGCCTGCTCCAAAAGCTGGATCATGGCTTCGCTGGCCTGCCGGGTCAAAGTTTCTAACAATTCCATACTGCATTCCTCCAATCCGAGATGTTTGATGATTCTATTATAGCACGCCGGAGAAAGGGGTGCAAGGTTGAGCGGGATAGGGAAGTATGGTATAATCCCATCTGGACAAACGTCAGCAGTTTGGGTGGGGCAGAAGCTGAAATGCGCTCTGTGTTTTCACAGGGCGCATTCCTTGTTGAATGGATTTTATTATTCTTGTCGGTTTTCATCCTCCAGCCGCAAGCAGGAGAAAGTCAGCCGGTCTTCTTTGGAAAACTGGTGGAGCAGAGAAGATGGAGCCGCATGAAGCACCACCGGTTTTTGCAGCTGACGGCTGCAGGTTTGAATAAAAGCCAGGGACTGGGAAAGGGCGTGGCTGGGAAGGGGGCAGTGGATCAAACCCTTGGCCTGCAAGCCGGTGCGCTGTTCCGCCTGCCGGATCAGCCGGACCGTTTGCTGAGGGGTGTCTGCCGGAGGAGAAAAAGGGTACACCAAAAGATAAAGCTCATAGCCGTGTTCTTTCAGCGGCGCTGCCCATTGAGCCAGCTGCTGCACTCCCTGGGAACCCTGGGCGTCGATCAACGCCACCGGCCGCAGCGGCGGACAGGTCCAATGGGAACAGCGGTGGGAGTAAAAACGGCTGTCTGCCGGACGGAAGGGGCTCCCGTCGGAATACAGCTCCACCGGCAGGGTTTTGGACATACGGCGTCCCAGGCTCAAAGCCACCTGCCAGCCGTTTTGGCGCTGGGGTCCCAACAGCAGCAAAATACGAGATGACCTTTCCAGAAAACTCCCTCCCCGACCAAATACTGTGGTTAGTCTGTCCCGAACGCCGGGAAAAAGAGATGGAAAGCCTTGTCAGTTTGGCCGAATCAAGGAATGCTTCAGCCATTCCCCTGCGGTTTGCCGGGGGGTGCAGCCCAGCCCCCAAAGGTCCGCCGCCAAAGCGTCCCGGCGGACCTGGATAAGATGGGAAAATTTTGCCGGGGAAGCGGTAACCGGAATGCCGGTTTTGGGCATGGCGGAAAGAAGTTCCCTGCCTTTTTGATTCATTCCCAGCAGCCGCAGGTATTCCGGCCGGCCGGTTTGTTCCTCCTTGGAAATCCCCAGCAGGGCGCAGTAGAAGATCCGCCGCAGCCGGGCGTTGGTGTATCGGGGACAGGCGCAGAGGGAAAGAAGCTGGGAAAGACTGGCGGCGTTTTTGGCTGCCCGAAGAATCCGGTGCTCCAGTCCTTCCCCTACCTGGGCGATGGCAGCCAGTTTTTCCGGCGGCATGGTACGCAGAACGTATAAAACCGCCTGTTCCAGCCCGTCTTGAGGGGAAAAGGGCGCTTGCTGCAACAGGGTCTGGGCGGAAGAGGGAATGTACCGGCTGGGAAACTCTCCCCGGCAGATGCAGCTTCGCAGCAGGGTGGCGCTGGCATATTCTCCTTGGGGGGTCAAGCTGTGGTGGCCGGTTCCCTGCCGGGGAATGGGGCAGAGCTGGATTTGGGGAGCAAACTCCTCCACTGCCGCCGCATAACAGACGCCAAGCTGGTTGTTGGGAGTGCGGAGAAAATCTTCCGCCTCCTTGCCGTACAGCAGCCCCACCGCTTTGCTCCTGGCCTTGGGGTAGCCCATACCTTCCCGTAAAAGCCGGGAAAACAGAGGGGTGTTTTCCGCCGCCCGCACCGTCTGGGCGGCTTGGCGGAAGGCGGCGGCGTCCCCGCTTTCACAGCCGAACACCAGCCGGGTCACCCCCAGTCGGGCCAATGCCAGCACCCCGGCCCGGGCAAACAGTTCTCCCGGCGCTAAACTCATGGCTGCCGGCAGGGAAACCGCCAGATCCAGTCCTTCGTTCAGGGCCGCTTTCGCCCGGAGAAAGGGGGAGTACAGCGCCGGCTCTCCCCGCTGGACAAAGTAGCCGCTGAGCACGGCTGCGGTGCGGGGAGCCAACTGGGCAGCCTGCTGCTGCAAAAACCGGTGGCCGTTGTGGAAGGGATTGTACTCTGCGATGATCCCCGCTGTTTCCATAAAAACCTCCTTCTTGGAAAAAAGTTCAGAAAAATTTGTGCCAAAACCCTTGTTTTTCTGCGGGTTTTGTATTACTATAATATAATATAGTGTACTCTGTCAACAGAGAGAAATGTGATGGAAAGGTTGAGGTTTCTATGAAGGTCTTAGTAATTAACGCAGGCAGTTCTTCCTTAAAATATCAGCTTTTGGATATGACAGACGAGTCTGTCATCGCCAAGGGCAACTGTGAGCGGATCGGTATGTCCGGCAGTCTCATTGGCCATAAGTCCGCCGACGGGCGTTCCTTCAAAGAGGAAGTCCCTATGCCCACCCACAATGAAGCATTTGAAAAGCTGGTGGAAATGCTCACCACCGGGGAGAGCAAGTGCATTGATTCCCTGTCTGAAATCTCCGCAGTGGGACACCGGGTTGTCCAGGGTGCGGAAATATTCACCCACTCCTGTCTGATAGACGACGATGTTGTGGAGAAGGTTGAGGGTCTTTCCGACCTGGCGCCCCTGCACAACCCCGGCGCTGTGCTGGCTATCCGTGCCTGCCAGAAGGTGTTCGGCAAAGAGGTGCCCATGGTGGCGGTGTTTGACACCTCCTTCCACTCCACCATGCCCCCCAAGGCGTACCTTTACGGCCTGCCCCACAAGTATTACGACAAATACAAAGTGCGTAAGTATGGCTTCCACGGCACTTCTCACCGGTTCATCACCAGCCGGTATGCCGAGCTCACCGGCTGCGACATCACGACGAAAAACTTGATTACCTGCCATCTGGGCAACGGTTCCTCCATCACCGCAGTACAGGGCGGCAAATGCGTGGATACCTCCATGGGATTCACCCCGCTGGACGGCCTGATTATGGGAACCCGCAGCGGCGCCATCGACGCCAGCGCTGTGCTGTACATCATGAAGCAGGAAAACCTGACCCCTGATGAAATGAACACGATCCTGAACAAACAGTCCGGTTTCTTGGGGGTTTCTGAGCTCTCCAGCGATACCCGTGACCTGCTTTCCGCAGCCGATCAGGGCAACCAGTATGCGGCGGAAGCGCTGGAAATGCTGATGTACGAAATCAAGAAGTTCATCGGTTCCTACGCCGCCGTTATGGGCGGAGTGGACGCCATCTGCTTCACCGGCGGCATCGGCGAAAACAACGCCATGATCCGGGAAAACGTATTGCAGGGCCTGGAATTTATGGGCGTGAAGGTGGATCACGACCTGAACATCAAGTACGACCACAGCGAAGGCTGCTTCTCCACCTCCGATTCCAAGGTGGAAGCCTGGGTCATTCCCACCAACGAGGAACTGCTCATTGCCAGAGATACTAAGGAAATCGTAGAAAACGCATAAGTTTTTTCACGTCAACTGAATCTGACAAAAAATCCGACGGGTTTTACACTCGTCGGATTATTTCTTTGTTTTTTTACTGCATTCCCGGCAGACGCCGTACAGTACGGTCATGGAACTGTCCAGGGAAAATCCTTCCTGTTCCTTCAGCTCTCCGGCCACCCGGTTCATGGCAGGACTCCGAACATGGAACAGCCTGCCGCATTGGGTGCAGCGGATATGGTAATGTTCCCGGCAGTGGGAATCACTGCCGCTGAATTGGTAGCAGGCCGCTTGTCTCCCTTCCAGGGTGTACCGCCTTAACATTCCTTCCTGCACCAGCCGCTCCAAAGTGCGGTAGACAGTGGCTTTGCTCACTCCGTTTAAGGCGGCGCAAAGCTCCTGGGCGGTGATATGCCGGCCGGGATACTGCCGGAAAAAGGAGAGGATTTCTTCCCGCTGCCTGGTTTTGTACCCTTCCTTCATGATGCGTTCTCTCCCACCAGATTCAACAGCGCCGCCCGATCCAGGAGAATGTTTCCTGCCTGCCGCACCAATTCGATCACTGCCTGCCACTCCATGGCATTCGCCTCCTTTGGCTTTCATTGTAGCGGGCTGGGGAAGGAAAGTCAAGGGAGGGATTTCGGGCTTTTTGCCTGGCGCTAAAAAACAACTGCGGAACCTTCCGCTGGTTCCGCAGCCAAGTTAGGGGGATAATACATCATTGATTTTAATTCAGGGAG
>CAZWNI010000090.1:0-5640 GCA_964635385.1 uncultured Oscillospiraceae bacterium | reverse complement strand
CACTCTGGGCTGGCCGGACAAAACCCCGGAACTGGAATACTTTTACCCCACTGACACCCTGGTCACCGGCTACGACATCATCTTCTTCTGGGTGGCCCGGATGATCTTCTCCGCCTTGGAGCACACCGGCCAGGCGCCCTTCAAGCAGGTGCTGATCCACGGCATGGTGCGGGACGAACAGGGCCGGAAGATGAGCAAGAGTCTGGGCAACGGCATCGACCCGCTGCAGGTTATCCACCAGTACGGCGCCGACGCCTTGCGGCTGACTTTGGTCACCGGCAACTCCCCCGGAAACGATATGCGGTATTCCGACGACAAAATCAAGGCTTCCCGGAACTTTGCCAACAAGCTGTGGAACGCCACCCGGTATATCCTGATGAACCTGGGAGATGCGGTCACCAAGCCGGAGCTGCCGGACAAGCTGGAAACGGAAGACAAATGGGTGCTGAGCAAGCTGAACACCCTGATCCGGGAGGCCACCGACAACCTGGAACGGTTCGAGCTGGGCATGGCGGTGCAGAAGATCCACGACTTCATCTGGGACATTCTCTGCGACTGGTATATTGAAATCACCAAGCCCCGAATGGCCCAGGGCGGGGAGTCCGCTTTGGGGGCGCAGAAGGTGCTGAGCTATGTCATGGCCAACTCCCTGAAGCTGCTCCACCCCTTCATGCCCTATATCACCGAGGAGCTGTGGCAGGCAGTGCCCCACGACAGCCAGTTTATCATCACCGCTTCCTGGCCGGCGGCCGACCCGGCGCTGGACTTTGCCAAGGAAGAGCAGGAGTTTGAGATGGTGATGGAGGTTATCCGGGGTATCCGCAACGCCCGGGCGGAAAAGAATATCCCCTTCTCCAAGAAAGCCAAGGTGTATATCGCCACAGCCCAGCCGGAGGTGTTCGCCAAGAGCACGGCCTTCCTGGAAAAGCTGGCCAGCGCCAGCGAAGTGGAGGTGGGCGGCAGCTTCACCCTGGAAAACCCGGTGCAGATCGTCACCCCCCACGCCACGGTGTACCTGCCCCTGGGCGATTTGGTGGATCTGGACAAGGAACGGGCACGGCTGGTCAAGGAAAAGGAGGCCTGCGAAAAGGAGATCGAGTTTGTTTCCAAGAAGCTGGGCAACGAAAACTTTGTGTCCAAGGCCCCGGCGGCGGTAGTGGACCAGCAGCGGCAGAAACTGGAAGCCGCCAAGAAGAAGCTGGCAGGCGTGGAAGAAAGTTTGAAGCAGTTGGCTTAAACGTTTTTGGTCAGAAACATGCCGGAGGTTTGTTTCGAACACGCCGAAGGCGGGTCAATCCGGAAGCCGAACGAAATAGAGACAAAAACAGCCCTCTGTGTGCAAAAACACAGAGGGTTTCTCTTTTGATTTGTTTTATAAAATCGGAACCGAATGATTCCGATTCGACCCGCCCTCGGCTTCGCCATAGGGCGGCTGGATTCCGTTTCCGGTATCCACCAACTGAGCTACAAGGGCGCAGTACCACGGACCCTTATAAATGACTCCGCATTCTTTGCGGGGTTTCACCCCTGCACCCCACCAGCCTTTGAAAAGGCTGGACCTAAACTTTACTTTTTCTACAGCCTGACAAGCCTTCGGCATGTTTCTGACCTAAACTTCAATACACAACCGCCCCATACTTGGCCGCAATCTTCTCCAGCGTCTTTCTGGGCAGACTGGATTGGGAATCCACCAGCGCAATGCCGTGATACAGCATCAGCGCCAGCTTCAAACTGATCTCGTCGTGGGAGAGAAAACACACCGGCAGATGGGCCATGTATTGGTTTTGGGCAAAATCCTGGGCGTCTTCCGGAGAATCAATGCAGATCCGCACTACGTCAAATCCTCCCAGCGGCTGCTGCATCAGCACGCCGCTCATGTCTGCCGTGCAGGGCAGGGGCGGACCCAGTTCCAGCCGGTCGTAATCCATGTCGTAAATCTCCCAAGCGTCCGCCAGCACCACCTGATCCGGGTCGCTTTCGGCGGGACGGTGCCGCCGGCCCACCTGGGCAAACTCCGCCGCCGCCTGGGCCGGCACGGCCAGCCGTTCCCCTCCGGTGGCGCAGTACAGCATCGTGGCTCCCAAGGAAAGCAGCCGGCAGCAGTGGGCCTTCAGCTCCTCCTGGGTCAAGGGGCAGAACCCCTCCCCTTTCATCTGATACTTGGCGGGCTGCACCATCAGGGGCACCTTGGCCATCTCCGCAAGCTGCATCACCAGCTCTTCCAACTCTTCCAGGCTGTAGTCCCCCCGCAGCCCAAAGGCGGACACCCCCAGGGCTTGCAGCACCGTCAGGGCGTTTAAGGCGGAACCGCCGTGCTGCAGTTCCCCGTCCCGCTCCAGCCGCACCGAAGCGATCATGGGCAGCTTCAGCTTCCGCAGCGCCAGCACGGCGCACCGGGCGTACTGCAATGCGCTGGAGGTCTCCACCAAAAAGCAGTCGGCCCCGGCCTCAGCCAAACAGCTTCCCTGCTTGCGGTAACAGGTCATCAGCTCGGTGAAGCTGGTCTCGCCAAAGGGTTCCAGTTCCAGCCCCGCCGGAGCCAGGGTCCCCGCCACCAAGCCGTCCCTTCCGGCGGCCTGCCGGGTAAGCCGGGTCAGGGCAACGTTAATCTCTTCCATCTGCCCTTCCAGCCCTGCTTTTTTCAGCAGCTCCTGGGAAGCACGGCCGGTGGGGGTGGCTAAAATCCCCGCTCCCAGACTTTTGGCACGGCAGGACCGAGCCAGCATGGCGTCCCGGCCCACGGGAAATTCGCTGTCTTCTTCGGCGGAAAATCCCGCCACCAGCCGGGGACTCCATAGGTCAATATCCATGATTTTCCCTTACTCCTTACATATGTTCCGGGTGGTCAATCTTCAGCATATCCAGCACATTGCACAGCACCTGGCGCACGCAGCCGCAAAGCAGCAGCCGAGCCTGGGTCAAAGCGTTGTCCTGGGTCTGCACCCGGCAGGCGTTGTAGAATTTGTGGAACAGGGTGGCCAGCTCAATGCTGTACCGGGTGATTCGGGCGGGGTCGCAGGCCCTGGCCGCTCCGTTGATCTCTCCGGGCAGGGCGGCCAGATAGCGGATCAGCTCCCGTTCTTCCGGGGCGGAAAGCAGGCTCAGATCCCCCTGCTCCGGAGCGTAGGCAATGCCTTTGCCATCTAGTCCGGCAAAGATGCTGCAGATCCGGGCATGGGCGTACTGGACGTAGTACACCGGGTTCTGGCTGGACTGCTCCACCGCCAGATCCAGGTCGAATTCCATTTGGCTGGCAGGCTCCCGCTGATTGAAGAAGAACCGGGCGGCGTCAATGGGCACTTCGTCCAGCAAGGTGGCCAGGGTAATGGACTTGCCGGTGCGCTTGCTCACCCGGACGGGCTTGCCGTCCCGCATGAGCTTCACCAGCTGCATCAGCACCACCTCCAGCTTTTTCCCGTCCAGGCCGATGGCGTCCATGGCCCCTTGCAGCCGGGCCACATGGCCGTGGTGGTCGGCGCCCCAAATGTTGATGACCTTATCAAAGCCCCGAACGGCAAATTTGTTGTAGTGGTAGGCGATGTCGGCGGCAAAGTAGGTGGGCACCCCGTTGCTGCGCACCAGCACGTCATCTTTATCCTGACCCATGGCGGTGGCTTTGTAAAACAGGGTGCCGTCCTGCTCATAGGTGTAGCCCCGCTGGGTCAGCAGGTCGATGGCCTGCTGTACCGCCCCGCTTTGGTGGAGGGTGGATTCCTTAAACCACACATCGTAGCAGATCCGGTACCGGGCCAAATCCCGCTCCAGCCCCTGGATATTCAGGGGAAGGGCGTAGTCCACCAGCGCCTGCTGGCGCTCCTCTTCGGACACCTTCATCAAGGCGTCCCCGTGAAGACCCGCATAATGCTTGGCGTGTTCCAGAATGTCGGCGCCCTGGTAGGCGTCCTCCGGCAGGGGCGCCGCTTCTTCTCCCAAAAAGATCTGCTGGTACCGCACCGACAGGGACACGCCGAATTTGTGAATCTGGTTGCCGGCGTCGTTGATGTAAAATTCTCTGGTCACATCGTACCCGGCGGCTTCCAGCACGCTGGCCAGGCAATCCCCGATGGCGCCTCCCCGGGCGTTGCCCATGTGCATGGGGCCGGTGGGGTTGGCGGAAACAAACTCCACCATCACCTTTTTGCCCTTGCCCAGGTCGGTGCGGCCGTAGTCCTTGCCCTGCTGTTCAACGGCTTTCACAACATCTGCGAACCAGTCCTGGGACACAAAGAAGTTCAAAAAACCGGGACCCGCCACCTCCATTCGCACAAAGGGGCTTCCGTCAAGCACCAGCTCTTCCTGGATCGCCTGGGCGATCTGCCGGGGGGCCTTGCGGAAGGCCCGGGCGCTGATCATGGCGGCGTTGCAGGCAAAGTCCCCGTTTTTGGTGTCTCCGGGCACTTCCACGGTAAAGGCGGGAATCGGCTCGGCAGGCAAAGTCCCCTTGGCCACGGCACGGCCCAGCGCTTCCTTGACTAAAAATTCCACTTCCTGTTTGGTCTGTTGAATCATATCCTTCATTCTGTTCTCTCCCCTGTTTGCAGGTTCGCCTGGGCGTCATGTTCCGGCAGGGAAACCTGAATGGTAATTCGGTTGTCACTGAGCAGGCTGGCGTTCAGATCCAGAGCGTAAGAAAATTCCAGGGTCCCCCCTGAAGGGGTGAGCCGGTTGACCACTTCCCTGGCGGAAACCCCGATCATCAGCTCCCCCACCGGAGTGGCGTAGTAGCCCACGTTCCGCTGGTTTTCTTCCACCACCAGCCGGGAACGGTAATCCCCCTGGCGGATCAGGCTCACCTGACGGTCCTGCACCCGCAGGGTGGTGCGGCAGCCCTCATAACCGGTGGTTTCGGTTTCCTCGTAGGTGATGTACCAACTGCCGTTTTTTTCGTAGTACCGCCCCTGGGTAAAAAGTTCAGTGGTCTCCTCTTCTCCGTCCACCACAGACTGGGTGCGGATACAGATGGAGACGTCCTGTCCCATTTCTTTCAAAGTAATTGGCTCCTTTTCAGTATTGGTTGATGTCGATGTGGCTGGCGTCCCTGCCGATGTCCTTCCCCAAAAAGATCCGGGCGGTGGCGGCAAAGGCGTCCACCGTATCGGACACAAAGAAATGGCTGGCGCCCGGTTCGGTGCGGTCGGTGAGCAGGCCGTTTTGCTCCAGATAGTTCTGGGTGTACCGGGCGGCCTCCTTGCCGGAATCAATGAGGGTGACCTCCGGCCCCACCAAATCTCCGATCAGTTCTTTGATGACGGGATAGTGGGTGCAGCCCAAAATAATGGTATCCACCTGTGCGTCCTTCAAGGGGTCCAGGTATTCCCGGGCGATGATCCGGGTGACGGCGGAGTCGGTTTGAATGTACCCGTTTTCCACCAAAGGCACGAACATGGGACAAGCCTTCGGCACCAGCATGGCGTCCGGCAGAATCTCAAAGATGGCCTTTTCGTAGGCGCAGCTTCGAATGGTGGCGGCGGTGGCTAAAATGCCGATCCGCTTGGTTTTGGTGGCACGGCAGGCCGCCGCTACCGCCGGCTGCAGCACCCCGGTATAGGGGACGGAAAGCTGCTGCAAAATCGGGGGCAGGTTGGCGCTGACGGTGCCGCAGGCAATGACGATCATCTTCACCTGATGGCTCAGCAGAAA
>CAZWNI010000089.1:0-5740 GCA_964635385.1 uncultured Oscillospiraceae bacterium | reverse complement strand
GGCATGGACTTTCCTCCCGTATTCCACAGTGAATAATGAATAGTGAATAACGAATAATTTTGGTTGATTCTCCCTTTGGTCGAATCTTCCATTAGAAGAATATTTTTTCTTCCCTACAAATTTAGCTTTTCATTTATTTTTATGGCAGATATTTTCCGTTCGTTTTCAAATGGAAGATTTGGCATCAGCCAAATCAACCTGAATTATTCACTATTCATTCTTCATTTTTCATTAAAAACAAAGAGCAGGAACGCCGAAACGCTCCTGCTTCTTTTCTTTCAAAGTTGTGGGAATCTCTTGGGATTACGCCTTGTTCAGACGGTCTTCCAAAGCAGCCAGCTGGCAGTTCAGTTCTTCCGGCAGCTTGTCGCCAAACTTGGCGTAGAATTCCTTGATGCCGGCCACTTCATCTTTCCAGAGATCCACGTCCACATCCAGCAGACCCTTTACGGTGTCCAGAGTGATGTCGTCCAGACCTTCGATGTTGATGTCTTCCGGCTTGGGTTCATAGCCCAGGGGAGTGACGTTGGCCTCCACTTCGCCCTTGCAGCGTGCCACGATCCACATCAGCACCCGCATATTGTCGCCGAAACCGGGCCAAATGAAATGGCCTTCGTCGTCGGTGCGGAACCAGTTGACGTTGAAGATCTTGGGAGCCTTGTCGCCCAATTTTTCGCCCATTTCCAGCCAGTGTGCAAAGTAGTCGCCCATATGGTAGCCGCAGAAGGGCAGCATGGCCATGGGGTCCCGGCGGACCACGCCTACGGCGCCGGTAGCGGCAGCGGTGGTTTCGCTGGCCATGGTGGAGCCTACGAACACGCCGTGCTTCCAGTCAAAGGACTGGTACACCAGGGGAGCGGTTTTCGCCCGGCGGCCGCCGAAGATCATTGCGGAAATCGGCACGCCTTCGGGGTTGTTAAACTCGGGGCTGATGCAGGGGCAGTTTTCTGCCGGAGCGGTAAACCGGGAGTTGGGGTGAGCGCCCTTTTCGGTGCTGGCCTTGCCGTTCCAGGGACGGCCCATCCAGTCGATGGCGTTTTCCGGAGGATTCTTATCCAGACCTTCCCACCAAACGGTGTTGTCGTCCAGATTGTGGGCAACATTGGTGAAGATGGTGTTCTTCTTGGTGGAAGCCAGGGCGTTGGGGTTGCTCTTTTCGTTGGTGCCGGGAGCCACGCCAAAGAAGCCGTTTTCCGGGTTGATGGCGTACAACCGTCCGTCCTCCCCGGGCTTCAGCCAGGCGATGTCGTCGCCCACAGTCCAAACCTTATAACCCTGCTTGCGGTAGATTTCCGGAGGAACCAGCATGGCCAGGTTGGTCTTGCCGCAGGCAGAGGGGAAAGCGGCGGTGATATAGGTGACTTCGCCCTGGGGATTTTCCAGGCCCAAAATCAGCATATGTTCCGCCATCCAGCCTTCGTTCTTGCCCTGGTAAGAAGCGATCCGCAGCGCAAAGCACTTCTTGCCCAGCAGCACGTTGCCGCCGTAGGCGGAATTGATGCTCCAACTGGTGTTGTCTTCCGGGAACTGGACAATGTAGCGGTTCTCCGGGTCCACGTCCGCCTTGGAGTGCAGGCCACGGACGAAGTCGTTGCTGGTGTCGCCCAGATTTTCAAACGCCTGTGCGCCCATCCGGGTCATAATGTCCATGTTCAACACCACATAGATGGAGTCGGACAGCTCCACGCCGACTTTCGCCAAGGGAGAACCGATGGGTCCCATGGAATAGGGGATCACATACATGGTCCGTCCTTTCATGACGCCGTCGTACATAGGGGTCAGCTTGGCGTACATTTCTTTGGGGTCGCACCAGTTGTTGGTGGGACCTGCGTCCTCTTCCTTGCGGGAGCAGATAAAGGTCCGTCCCTCCACCCGGGCTACGTCGTTGGGCTGGGTGCGGTGCAACAGACAGCCGGGAAGCTTTTCTTCATTGAGGACTTCCATTTCACCGGTGGCGATGGCTTCGTCCCGAAGAGCCTTTAACTGGGCTTCACTTCCGTCGATCCACTCCACTTTATCCGGTTTGCAGAGGGCTACCATTTCGTCTACCCACTTGAGAACATTTTGGTTATTCGTCAGCATGGTACCTTAACTCCTTTTCAGTTGTATCTGCGCAAATCCTGTATTTGCGTACTTCCTTATTATAGACAATTTGCAGGAAAGAATCAATCCTTCTCTGCCAGAATTTTCATTTTGGAAACATTTTCATCACAAGAATGCAGAAAAATCGGGAGTTTCAGGGTGTTTTCCTGGAACTCAAGGGGGATTTTGCAGGATTGAAGGGGTGAACTTGCAAAACAGGGGAAACCGAAAAGCAAGATTTCAGGCTGACACCGATTTACGCAAACGGGGAAGCGGGCCTAAAGGAGACGAAAGCAAAAGCGGACTTTTCTTTCAGCCAAACGTACCGAGGAGAAAAGCCGCTTCTCTTTTTAATTGAAACGAGAAAGGTGAAAGGGGTAGAGCGGACAGCGTTATTTTCCCCGGCTGAAAAACGGAGTGCGTCCCAGCCGTCAAGGCAGGCGGAATTTTTCCAGGGCGGAGGGGTTATTTGCCGGGCTTTTCTCATGCCGCAGTTCCTTGATCTGCATCTGGGTTGTTTCATGTTCTTGCTCTTTTGTGTACACTCCTTATGAACTTCTTTCTTGTGGAATCCAACTTATCGTCCGCATTCCTGTCCTAATCATTCCAGGTCCAAAGGCAATTCATAGTCATAAGATATATGGTTTTCTTTGGCATACTGCTCCGCATAGCTTCCAGGCTTTAAGTGAATCACCTGGTCATGTGAAACTCGTCCCAAGATTTCTTCACCTAATTTTGCCTTTTTGGAAAGAATGGTAATCTGTTTTAACTGGTAACACATACAAAATGCTTCCTGTTCGATTTGCGTTACGTTACTTGGAATTACAATCTGTTTCAATTTATGACAGTAAATAAATGCGCACTTTCCAATGCGCTGTAAGCTGTTGGGAAGCTTCACTTCTTCTAGGTTTTCACAATACCAAAAGCTATTGTCCTGCAGTTCTTCCACCCCTTCCGGCACGACAATGGAAGACAGTTTTTTACAATTATAAAATGCGTCTTCTTGAATGATTTTTAGACTATCCGGCAGCTGCACCTCTTCTAAGCTGATGCAGCCGAAAAAACAGCGACACGGAATTTCCCGAATGTTTGCTTGTATTTTAAGTGTGGACAACCGTTTGCAATTAACGAATGCAAGCTCCGCCAATTCTTTCAGTCCGGAAGGCAGAATCAATTTCGTAAAACAGTTGCAGCTTCCAAATGCTTCACATCCAATGTAATTGATTCCCTCTGGAAATTGCACGGAAGACAATCGCCGGCATTTCAAAAATGCACGGTCTTCAATTCGTTTTAGGCTTTTTGGCAACACAACCTGCTCTAATTTTTCACAACATTCAAATGCACCTTCTCCAATCGTCACAACTCCTTCTGGAATGACGGCTGAAACAATGTTTTTTTCATAAAACGCCTTAGCGCCAATCTCTTGAATTCCATCTGGGATAATTACCGCAGTAGCTGTCCCGGTATAGCGGTCCAGCCGGCCGGGCTGCTTCGATTCATAATCGCCGGGCTGAAGGATTACAGCAGTGGGTGGAAGGGCTTCTTTTGGCTTCGGCGTCCTGTTTTTTCTCTTGTCCAGCAAGTCCTCCAGTTTCACACCAGGAGGCAGCTGGTTGTCGTACTCCAACGCATAATCCTGGGCACAAATCAATGCGTCGCTTCCCTCTGGCGCATGGATGCAGAGATTTTCGTATACCTCATTGTGTACATCTTCCAGTACATCAATGCCAAACTCAATATCCCATCCGAGAAAATACAGGTCTTGCAGAGAATCACAGCCAACGAATGCTTTCCGCCCGATTTTTGTGACGCCTTCCGGAATAATCATTTCGGTTAAACGAAAACAAGACGCAAACGCCTCATCTCCGATTTCTTTCAGAGTACTGGGCAGATTCACACGAATCAGCTCACTGCAATCACTAAAACCTTGCTCTTCAATCACTTGAACACCCTCCGAAAGGGTAACGGCATACAATTCCTTATTTTTTCTCATGCTGTTTTTTAGGAATTTTTTCCCAATGGCTTGTATCCCTTTCGGCAGCACTACAAGATTTCGATCACTTGCATAGCTTACCAAAGTGCCGGAATCATCTACTTTATAATCTGCACAGGGGTCAGGTTCTTTCACCAAAAAAGAAGAAATATACATCTCGGTATCCTCCATCCCCAGCGCAGACTCCAAATCAGAGCGGAGGATAATTTGAATCGAGCTTCCATTCTTCTGCCGCTCCAGGGCTTCTATCGTTTCAATGCATGCAGGATCTCTTGCATTTTCTGGATCGACAACCACATAATTGGTCGACTTGGTGATGACAGTGCGGTAGAGGCCCCCCTGCTCCAATACTTTTTTGACCAGGGGATGTGTTTTTTCTTTCCGTTTCCCACCGAAACCGGAAAACACAAAAATTTTTCCCGAAACCGAAATCTTTTGATCTCGATTCAAATATTCCCCATATTCTGCAATCCATTTTGCAGCCAGCTTCATTTTGATTTCCGACCAGGATTCTATGTATTGAAATTCATAATATTCATTGCCTCGCTTCAAATAAAAAGGCTTTGTCGCTGCGCCGACAAACACACACCAAGCGTACACCACATCGGCCTGGTCTCCGATCAAAGGCTGGTTGTAGTTTCGATCTTTCTTCAGATCTTCCCACAATTTCCGCACAGCGGGATAGATGTATTCCAAATCCCGGCGCAGTTCGTCCAAAGAGTTTATCTGTTCTGGAATGTCTGAGTAAATGGCACAGGCTTTGAAAATCTTTTTTGCCAGCTCCGGATTCCCTGTTCGAACCGTATCCGGCAGATAACAGCAATCCAGGTCGTTTCCACTGCACAACCCCGGGCAAAAGCTGTCGCCTTGATAGTTCAACCATTTCTGTTTTGCAATCAACCGGACGATACGGTGAAGCAAATCAAGGCTCACCTCTTCCGGTTCCACATTATTTCTGGCACAGTAATCCGCCAATGTCCAGGCAAAGGAACGCAGCGCTGAAAATTGATAAGCGTACTCCATCATTCCTCTCATAATTTCATTTTCCCGATCCCATCGACAGAAAAACACCTCTTTATTCACATGAAACAAGGTTTGCATTTTATACGTTTTTCTGGCCAAATCAAAATAAGGCGTTTCTCTGGATACCTGCTCCATGATGGAATCCATGGGCGGATCCAGCCAATCCGTAATCTCGTTGTGGTGTATGGGGAGAAAAAAGTACTCCATCACCAATTCATTCCAAGGGCTGTTTTGGTCACGTTGTTTTGCTGAAGAAAGCCAAGAGTCATTGTAATAACGGTGCAGCGAACGGTCTGCTGTTACGACAGAAAACAGGGTTTCCTGTTCCTCGTCCAAAGCAGGATCTTTCCCTGTGCCGCCAGGGAATTGGCTGTTCTCATAATTTTCAGGATATAAAGTCATCAGAATACCTCACTTTTTATAAAACAAACCATTTCTGTCTGTTTTGAAAATCCATAGTACCAAAGAATTTCTTTGGTAAAATAAAACTCAAGTTTATTATAGCACAAAAACAACCAGGATGAAACCAAAATTTTTCGTATATTTTAATAACATATCAGACGTCCTATTTCGTGTCCCACACCGCAAACAGATTCGGCTGGCCTGCCGCCGGGGCGGCATTGGATTCAAACAACAGGTTCC
>CAZWNI010000088.1:0-5808 GCA_964635385.1 uncultured Oscillospiraceae bacterium | reverse complement strand
ACGGCGTAGAGCCGAGGGCGGGTCAATTCGGAAACATCAGGAACCTTTTTCTACAAACCGAAAACTCCCTCATCTCGAAAGACAAGGGAGTTTTTCCGCTGGAAAAAATTATTTGGTAATGCGCTTGGTGTTCCAGATGTTGTCGGAATATTCCATCACAGCCCGGTCGCTGCTGAACAGGCCGGCCTTGGCGATGTTGACCAGGCTCATGTTGGTGAACTTGGTCTTATCCCGGAAGGTTTCGCCCACCTTCTTCTGGGCTTCCACATAGCTGCGGAAGTCGGCCAGAATCATATAGGCGTCCGCCACACCATAGTTGTTGGTCAGCAGGCTCTTGTAGATGTCGTCGAACCGGCTGCCCAACTCGCCGTTGATGAGCATATCCAGCACGGCCTTCAATTCGGGGTCGCTGTTGTAGTATTTGGTGGGATCGTAGCCCTGACGCCACAGATCGTTCACCTCATCGCTCTTCAGGCCGAACAGGAAGATGTTGTCGTCTCCCACCTGCTCGTGGATTTCCACGTTGGCGCCGTCCAGGGTGCCCAGGGTCACTGCGCCGTTGATCATCAGCTTCATGTTGCCGGTGCCGGAGGCTTCCTTGCCGGCAATGGAGATCTGTTCGGAGATGTCGGCGGCGGGAATGATGATCTCCGCCAGGCTCACCCGGTAGTCCTCAATGAACACAACCTTCAGCTTTTCCTGCAGCGCAGGGTCGTTGTTGATCAGGTTGGCCACAGAGCAGATCAAACGAATGATCTGTTTTGCCATGAGATAACCGGCGCTGGCCTTTGCCGCAAAGATAAAGGTGCGGGGGGTGACGTCCATGGAGGGATTGGCCTTCAGCTGACGGTACATATACAGAATGTTCAGCACGTTGAGCAGCTGGCGCTTGTACTCGTGGAGCCGCTTTACCTGTACGTCGAACAGGCTGTTGGGGTCCACCTTGACCCCGTTGTGCTCGGCGATATAAGCGCACAAACGCTTCTTGTTGGCCAGCTTCACCCGGCGCAGTTCCGCCAAGACGGTCTTGTTGTCATAGAAGTCCATGAACTTTTCCAGATTGTTGGCGTTGTCCAAAAAGCTGTCCCCGATATACTTCTTCAGCAGCTCGGTCAAGCCGACGTTGGACTGACACAGCCAGCGGCGGTACGCAATGCCGTTGGTGACGTTGGTGAACTTGTCGGGCGTAATGTGATAGTAATCGTGGAAAATGGAGTTGATGAGGATTTCGCTGTGGAGCTTGCTCACCCCGTTGACCTTGTGGACACAGGCCAGGCAGAGGTTTGCCATTCGCACTTCTCCATTGGCAATGACGGCCATATAATTGATCTTGGCTTCATCGTTGCCGTAAACATTCCGAAGCTGGATCAACAGCCGGCGGTTGATTTCGCAGACCAACTGATAGATTCGGGGAAGCTGTTCCTGGAACAGGTGTTCCGGCCAGCGTTCCAGGGCTTCGCTCATGACGGTGTGGTTGGTGTAGGCCAGCACCTTGCCGGTGATTTCCCAGGCCTTATCCCAGTCGTAGCCGTATTCGTCCAGCAAAATCCGCATCAGCTCCGGCACGCAGAGGGCCGGGTGGGTGTCGTTGATGTGGACGGCAACGTGCTCTGCCAGTTCGTCCATGTTGTCGTAGTACCGGTTGTACCGGGCGATGATGCACTGCAGGGAGGCGCTGACCATCAAATACTGCTGCTTGAGACGCAGGGTTTTGCCTTCCAGATGGTCGTCCGCAGGATACAGCACCTTGGAGATGGCTTCCGCCATGGTGTTTTCTTCCAGAGCACGGACATAGTCCCCACGGGAGAACGCCGCCATGTCGATGCTCTTGGGGCTGGTGGCGCTCCAAAGGGTCAGCTTGTTCACGGCGTTGGTGTTGTAGCCGCTAATCAGCATATCGTAGGGCACGGCGACGACGTCGTTGGTGTTGAAATAGTTCACCTTCAGTTTGCCGTTTTCGTCGGTGTATTCCTGGACATTGCCGCCAAAGTGGACGGTGTAGGCCTCATCTTTCCGGGGAATGAGCCAAACATCTCCCAAATTGAGCCAGTCGTCCGGATATTCCATCTGCCAGCCGTCCACGATCTTCTGCTTGAAGATGCCGAACTCATAGCGAATGGAAAAGCCGGTGCAGGGAACGGACAGGGTGGTGGCGGAATCCATATAGCAGCTGGCCAGACGGCCCAAACCGCCGTTGCCCAAGCCTGCGTCGGGTTCCATGGCGTACAGATCCGCCAGGTCCACCTTGATCTCCTTCAAGGCGTCCCGGAACACTTCTTCCAGCCCCAGGTTAAACAGATTGTTGTGCAGGCTGGTTCCCACCAAAAACTCCATGGAAATATAATAGATCTGCTTTGCTTTTTTGCCTTCGTACTGGTCGCAGAAGGTCTGGCGCTTTTTGGCCAGCATATCCCGCACCACCAGACAGGTGGCCTTGAAAACCTGGGTGTTGGTGGCTTCCTTCAGGTAGCAGCCGAAATGGCGCTGGCATTTATCGTCCAGAAGCGTACAAATTTGCTCTTTGCTGATACTCACTTGTTTCCCTCCATGTTTTGAAATACGGTCAGGCCCCGGCACGGAAAAGTCAGCGCCGGGAAAAGGATTGGTCTGCGGCAAGCCGCCGCCTGTGAAAATTTACCTTTTCTTATGATACCAAATCAGGAAAGATATTTCAAGCGGCAGCCGAAACCTTTTGAAAAAGTTGTAATCATCACCAGAATACAACCTTAAATCTTGTGAATTTTATCTTATATTTTGACAGTTGGTTCACCATTTTTTTGAAAACCGGCGAAGTCGTTGACTGAAATTGATTTATTTTGATTGATTCCGGTTGTTTTCCCCCTTTTATTTTTCCCGGAATTGGTTGAAAATGGAATTGAAATTTGATATACTGAGGGGGTATGAAAAGATAACGCCAAATTGAAACCGAAAGAAAAGTGTGATCCAACATGAGAGTATTGTACGACAGCAAAAACCCGGACTATAAAAAGCCCTTCGGATGTTTGGAGCAGAACCAATCCTGCTGGATGCGGATTCGGATTCCCTCGGAATGTCAAAGCAAAACCGTTACCCTCCGCATCAAGGGGGAATACACCGATGCCCTGGAGGTGCCCATGCTCCGGCAGGAAGAAACCGACGGCAGCTTTGAAGGCTACGAATCCTATGTGGGAAAGTTTTCCCTGAAAGAGAGCGACTTATACTTTTACTATTTCCATGTGGAAATGGAAAACGGGGTCATGGACCTGTATAAAGAAAATTTCCGGGACGTGATGATCGGCGGGGAGGACAGCCCCAAATGGCAGCTCACCGTTTACCCGGCAGCCTACACCACCCCCCGCTGTTTCCAGGGACAGGTGATGTACCAGATCTTCCCGGACCGGTTTTTCCGCTACGGGGAGTGCGACACCGCCGATAAGCTCACCCCCTTCTACCTTCACCAGGACGTCCACGACTGCCCGGAGTACCGCCCGGACCAAAACGGCATCATCTGGAACAACGACTTTTTCGGGGGCAATCTGAAGGGCATTGAAAAGAAACTGTCCTATCTGAAGCAGCTGAATGTGTCGGTAATCTACCTCAACCCCATTTTCATGGCCTATTCCAACCACCGGTACGACACCGCCAACTACCGCCGGGTGGACCCCCTGCTGGGCACGGAGGAGGACTTTCGGCAGCTCTGTGCCTCCGCCCACCAGATGGGAATGAAGATTATCCTGGACGGGGTGTTCAGCCACACCGGTTCCGACAGTCTGTATTTCGATAAATTGAACCGCTACGGCGGCGGGGCCTACCACGACCCCAACTCCAAATACCATAGCTGGTACCAGTTCCACGGGGACAACCTGAAGGAATACACCTCCTGGTGGGGCATCGACACCCTGCCCTGCGTGGAGGAGCTGGACGACAACTATCTGGACTATATCATTCGGGGAGAGGACAGCGTGCTGGCCCACTGGATGAAGCTGGGGGCGGACGGCTTTCGGCTGGACGTGGCAGATGAGCTTCCCGACGAATTCATTCGTTTGCTCCACAAGCGGGTCAAGGAATTAAACCCGGACGGCCTGGTCATCGGGGAGGTGTGGGAAGACGCTTCCAATAAAGTAGCCTACAGCGTGCGGCGGCGGTACTTCACCAACCTGGAGCTGGACGCCACCATGAACTACCCCTACAAAGACGCCATCATCGGCTATGTCAAGGGGGAGATGGACGCCGGGGCCATGGCCCGGTCCATCATGACCATTGCGGAAAACTACCCCAAACCCATTCTGGACTGTGTGATGAACAGCCTCTCCACCCACGACACCATGCGGATTCTGACGGTGCTGGGGGCGGACCGGTTCGACTACTCCCGGGAGGAAAAGGCCGGGGCCAGAATCCCGCCCCACCTGTACCGCACCGCCATGAAGCGGGCTCGGGCCGCCGCCTTTTTACAGTTTATGCTCCCAGGCACCGGATGTATCTACTACGGGGACGAAGTGGGGCTGGAAGGGTACGAAGACCCCTTCAACCGCCGGTATTTCCCCTGGGACGACATCAACGACGATCTGCTGCTCTACTACAAGACCATCACCGGCTTAAAGCAGAGCCACCCCGCCCTGCAGGTAGGGGATCTGAATATCGTAACCGCCCAGGGGCGGGTGCTGGTTTTCCGCCGGGAATGTCCGGAGGAAGCGGTCACTGTGGCGCTCAATCTGGGAGAGGAAACCTACTCCTTCTCCTATACCCCTCCGGCGGAACAGCTGAGCCTGATTCAAAGCGGCAGCTTTGTAGACGACACCATCTTCCTCAACCCCGGTGGTTTTGCCCTGATCTGCCGTAAAAAGGAAACCGGAAAACAGTCCAGGGCGCTGAAAGCGGCTCCGGCCCGGCAGCAGCTCCCGGAAGCGGAACTTCCCACCCGTCTCCCCTGCGGACGCCGGTTTGGACGCCGGCACCGGTAACGCAATCTGTTAAGTGCCCAAGGCACGGAAAGGAATTTGTTATGAACTATCCCATTGTCACCATCACCATGGAAAACGGCGATGTAATCCGGGCGGAACTTTACCCGGAAATTGCCCCCAACACCGTCAACAACTTCATCAGCCTGGCGAAGAAAGGCTTTTATGACGGCACCATCTTCCACCGGGTAATCCCCGGCTTTATGATCCAGGGCGGGGACCCCACCGGCACCGGCATGGGCGGTCCGGGATACTCCATCTACGGGGAATTTGCCCGCAACGGCTTTTCCAACGGCTTAAAGCACACCACCGGGGTGCTGAGCATGGCCAGATCCATGTCCCCCAACTCGGCGGGGAGCCAATTCTTCATCATGGTGGCGGACGCCCCCCATTTGGACGGGGACTACGCCGCCTTCGGCAAAGTGATCGAAGGCATGGAAGCGGCCCAGGCCATTGCCGCCCAGCCAAGGGACTACTCCGACCGGCCCAAGGCGGAGCAGAAGATGAAGAGCGTTACCGTGGATACCTTGGGGGAGGAATACCCGGAGCCGGAAAAGAAGTAAAGTTTTTGGTGCAGCTTTTTTCAAAAAGGTGCTGGGGTTGCAAGGGGTGAAACCCCTGCAAAGAACTCGGAGTCATTTAAAAGGGTCCGTGGCAGAGCGCCCCAGTCGCCATAGCTGGTGGAAACCGGCTGTGGAATCCCCCTGACGATGCTGCCGCAGGCAGCCAGGAAGGTCAATCCTAAAACAAAACCATAGACAAAAACAAACAGCCCTCTGTGCGCACAACACAGAGGGTGTTCTATTTCTATCTTGTTGTTTCCGGATTGACCCGCCCTCGGCTCTACGCCGTTAGGCGGGCGGATTCCGGT
>CAZWNI010000087.1:0-5847 GCA_964635385.1 uncultured Oscillospiraceae bacterium | reverse complement strand
AAAGGCTGGTGGGGGTACGAACCCCACGCAGTGGGTTCTGGGGCAAAGCCCCTGCATAGGAATTGTTTTGTTTCAAAAAGTTCTTTCTTTCGCCTTATTCTTGCAAAAAAAGTTGTGGAAATAACGAACCGGAATCCGCCCGCCTAACGGCGTAGAGCTGAGGGCGGGTCGATTCGGAAACATCAAGATCCTTTTTTCACAAGCTGAAAGCGAACCGGAAAGCATAATGCTTTAAGGTTCGCTTTTTCGTGCTGCAAAACAAATCCTATCAGTATTAACCGGATTTATTTTTCTAAATTGTAATCAATCTTCTCCACGCACTACGGCGATGCCCAATTCATCTAACTGGGCCTGCTCCACGGCAGAGGGACAGCTGCTCATCAACTCGCTGGCGTCTTTGATCTTGGGGAAGGCAATGACGTCCCGCAAAGACTCCGCCCCCGTCAAAATCATGGTCAGCCGGTCCAGGCCGATGCCTGCGCCTCCGTGGGGCGGTGCGCCGTAGCGGTAAGCGTCCACCAAAAAGCCGAACTTGGCGGCAATTTCCTCCTCGGTCAGACCCAGAGATTCAAACATCTTCTGCTGAAGTTCCGGGTCGCTGATGCGAATGGAGCCGCTGGACAGCTCGGTGCCGTTGAGCACCAAATCGTAAGCCTTGGCCTTTACCCGGCCTTTGTCGGTATCCAAATATTGCAGGCACTCGTCCAGAGGCATGGTGAAGGGGTGGTGCATGGCCACCCAGACGCCGGCTTCCTCGTCCCACTCAAAGAAGGGGAACTCGGTGATCCAGACGAAGTTGTACTTGCCTTCCGGGATCAGATCCATCTGCTTGGCGGCTTCCAGCCGCAAAGCCCCCAGCACCGGCAGGGTCACCCGGTTTTTGTCCGCCACAATCAGGGCTACGTCCCCTTTTTCACAGCCCAAAGCAGCCAAAATGGCCTCCATCTCTTCCGGCTTCATGAACTTGCCGAAGCTGCAGGAAGGGGCGTCCTCCACCCAGCGAATGTAGGCCAGACCTTTGGCGCCGATACCCTTGGCCTGGTCGGTGAGTTTGTCGATGGCTTTCCGGGAGAAGGTTTTTGCGCCGCCCTTCACGCAGATGCCCCGGACGCTTCCACCGTTTTCAACGGCCCCGGTAAACACCCCGAAACCGCAGTCCTTGACAATTTCGCTGAGGTCGGTGATTTCCATGCCGAACCGGGTGTCCGGCTTATCGGAGCCGTAGCGGTTCATGGCGTCTTCGTAGGTCAGCCGGGGCAGAGGCAGGGAAACCTCCATGCCCATCACTTCTTTCATGAGATATTGGACGTACCCCTCCAGCACTTCCAAAATATCCTCCACGTCCACAAAAGACATTTCCAGATCCACCTGGGTAAATTCCGGCTGACGGTCTGCCCGGAGGTCCTCGTCCCGGAAGCAGCGGGCCAGTTGAATGTACTTGTCCACTCCGGCGATCATCAGCAGTTGTTTGTAGATCTGGGGGGACTGGGGCAGGGCGTAGAACTTGCCGTTATGCACCCGGCTGGGCACCAGATAGTCCCTAGCCCCTTCGGGGGTGGACTTCATCATCATGGGGGTTTCAATTTCCAGGAATCCCTCTTGGTAGAAGTAATCCCGGGTCACCTTGGCGATGTCGTGGCGCAGCTTCAAATTCCGCTGCAACTCTGCCCGGCGCAGGTCCAGGTAGCGGTAGGTCAAGCGGATCTCCTCGTTGACCTTGCTGCCCTCGGTGAGAGGGAAGGGCGGGGTGACGGCGGCAGAAAGAACCCGCAACTCAGATACATAAATTTCAATTTCGCCGGTGGGCAGTTCCGGGTTGACCGCTTCCCGGGCCACCACTTTGCCCACCGCAGCCACTACATATTCGCTGCGCAGGGACTTTGCTTTTTCAAACACTTCCCGGGGGGTAGTGTCGTCAAAAGTGAGCTGCACAATGCCGGTGCGGTCCCGCAGGTCCACAAAGATCAAGGTGCCTTTGTCCCGCTGACGCTGAACCCAGCCGGTGACGGTGACGGTTTGTCCCACCTGTTCCCTGCGAATGCAGTTGCAGTAATGGGTGCGTTTTAGCCCTTTCATGGATTCAGCCATGGTTATTCTCCTTCCTTGCCGCCCAGCAGGTTCTTTAACGATTGAAGGGGATCTTCCCCCGCCACCTGTTGGGTGAGTTTGTCCAGTTGTCCTGCCAACGTCACATCGTACAGCCGGTCTGCCAATCTTTCCAGCTCCACTTCGGTCTGATCTCCGGTTTCCATATCTTTCAGCATAGCCTTGCCGGCGGCCAACTCATTGTCCCCCAGCACCAGGCTGTATTTTGCCCCGATTTTGTTGGCGTACTTCATCTGCGCTTTGACGCCCCGGCCCATAACATCGCATTCTACGGCAAAGCCTTCGCTGCGGAGCTGGTTGGTCAGGCGGCAGGCCTGGATAGAAGCGCTTTCCCCCATGCTGCCCAGATAGAGCAGACAGCCTTCCGGTTTGGGAATTTCAATGCCCTGGGCTTCCAAAATCAGCAGCAGCCGCTCCAAGCCCATGGCAAAGCCCAGGGCGGGCGTGGCAGGGCCGCCCATCTGTTCCACCAAACCGTCGTACCGGCCGCCGCCGCAAACGGTGGACTGGGCCCCCAGGTCAGAGGACACAAATTCAAAGACGGTTTTGGTGTAGTAGTCCAGGCCCCGGACAATGTGGGGATCTACGCTGTATTTCAGCCCCAAAGCGTCCAGCCGCTGTTTTACTCCTTCAAAGTGGGTGCTGCAATCCTCACAGAGATAGTCCAGCACCACCGGAGCGCCGGCCGCCAAAGCGGCGCAGTCCGGGTTTTTGCAGTCCAGAATCCGCATGGGATTCTTTTCCAGCCGCTCCAGGCAGGTGGGGCAGAGCCGGTCTTTCCCGGCGGCGAAGTATTCTTTCAGCGCCTTGTGGTATTCGCCACGGCATTTGGGGCAGCCGATGGAGTTGATGTTCAGGACGATATTTTTCAGGCCCAGGCGGTCAAACAGATCCTTCACCAAACTCATAACTTCCACGTCCGCACTGGGATTCTGGGCGCCGAACATCTCCACCCCGAACTGGTGGAATTCCCGCAGCCGCCCTTTTTGGGTGTTTTCGTGACGGAAGCAGGAGGTGATGTAGTAGACCCTTAACGGCAGGGCCTGGTTGAGCAGCCCCCGCTGGATTACCGCCCGCACCGCTCCGGCAGTGCCTTCCGGCTTTAATGCAAACAACTCCGGTTCCTTTTTGCTGCTTTCGGTCTCCGCCCGCACCTGGTACATTTCCTTCTGCACCACGTCGGTAGTGTCTCCCACGCTGCGGCGGAACAGGGCCATGCTCTCAAAGGTGGGGGTGCGCTGTTCCGAAAAGCCGTACCGTGCGGCGGTTTCTTTGGCCAGGTTTTCGATAAACTGCCATTTATAGCTTTCACTGCCCAGCACGTCCTCGGTGCCTTTGGGCGCTTGAATGGTAACTGCCATGGTGTTCTCTCCCCTTGTGGTTTTCATCTATGCCTTGAAGTCCTTCTTTGTTGATTTCCCTTGACTTTCGCCAAAAGCGAAACGACCGGCCGGACATTGGGCCGACCAAAAGGGGAATCGGCAATATCAGGAAAGCTGATATTGCTATTTTACTCTATATGGAAGGAAAAGGCAAGGGAAAGAAAAAAGAGAGGGGGGGACCTCTCTTTTTCCAGTCATTTTACAGTTTTTTGTAAGGTCACATCGGAAAACAAAACACCCAAATACATACTAGCATCCATTTCAATTTTTAAATCTGTCACACCAGTAATATCAATATCTACCTGCTGTGGCTTGAAAGAGCCGTTAATCTCTTGCTCATATAACAACCTTTCATCGCCATAAATCCGCAAATACCCTAAATAACGTGAGCCAGCAGAACTCTTGTTGAGAGCAACTGTTCCTTGTAAACGGTTATATTGCGCTCCAATATCATAAGTTTCCGAAGATGATAGACTGTATGTTATAAAAGATGTGCCATATGTATTTCCCATGTTGTCAGCCATGTTTTGATATGTACTCAATTTATGGTTCCCATGCGTATACGGCTCCAAATCAAAAATCGACACCGGCTGATATTCCATATAATAATCGTACCGCTGCTGCAACTGGCTATCATCAGGATACTGCTGCATCGCCGGAAGAAGCACATTAATTGCCGCCTCCCAATCGGTGGCAGGAGTTACAAAGACAGCATCGGCCTGAGCCAGCACCGAACTAATATATCCCGCCTGACAGGTAGTTTGCAGAGTCAGCAGTTCACTGCTTTCCGGCAGGACGGTCAAGGCTTCTTCGATGGTGGCGGAAGCGCTGATATAATCTCCGGAATCTATGTAACTCTGGGCTGTGGAGACCATTTGGTCCTGGTATTCAGTTTTCGCAAAATTGAGCTGCTCCTGGGCATCCTCATAGTTGCAATCCTCTGCCGCCACCTTGGAAAACTCTGTAATCGCCGCAACATAGTTGCCGCTGTTCATCAAATTGCAGCCGGAATCATAAGCCACTTTGGAAGCATCGGCCTCCTCAAACTCCTGTTTTTGACCCGCAAATTGGGACCAACTGATCGTGCCTGAAGAATTTTCCACCACCTGTTCCACTGTAGTAAACCGGCTTTCCGCCGTATTGTAATCAATGCTGTCGTCCCAGTAGCCGTCCACCGCTTCTTGCAGGAAATCGGATATTCGGTCTTTCAACTCAAATTCACGTTCTGTATTGCCATATGCTGTTTTTAAGTACATATCCACTGCTTTTTGATATTCTCCGGCTTCTAACAGTAAGGTAAAATTATCCGGATTATATTTTGTGGTATCAATGTTTTCTGCCGTAGGTGTGGAATTGCTCATCCAAATAAACACACCCGTTCCACCCCCCGCCAACAATAAGGCAGCGGCGATACAAAGCAGACTAACCCACAGTTTCTTTTTGGATGGTTTGGGGACAGCTGCGGCTGCCTCTGGCGCTGACAAAGTAGAAATGTTTTTCACAGGATCCGAAGCCGGCATCTCCACCTCCGGCTGTACTTTCTGGTTTTGTAAAGCGGAATGGGTGCCGGTAACACGCGTTCTACAATTGATGCAAAAAACAGCATCATCCGGAAGTAGTGCGCCACAGTTAGGGCAAAACATTTCATTTCTCCTTTTGTTAAATAATTTCACTTCAAATTCGCCAATTAATTTAAATGCCTAGACATATCGAAAACATCCGCTTCCAATAATTTACTGTCTTCGCGAGTCCGATCATCTCCTGTATAATAATAAACGCCACCCGGTGTTACAACCAAATGAATTGTGCTATAAATCATACTTTCTACGTCATGGTTTTCTCCTGCCACAAGCACAGCTTCCTACATAACTTGCATTATTTTTCCCACAACTGGGGCATTTCCAAAATTTAGAATTGTGAGGATCTATATACCGCTTCCATGCAATTGATTCATCATACAAACTCTGCCGCACCTTAGATTGAAGCACTAGCGCAGCAATCAAGAAAATTAATAATACAACAATCATAAATCCAAGTGCAATATTATGCCCATTTTTGGTGGATTCACTGCTATAAATTATCAACATATACGAAAAATCTGAAACAGAACGATAAATATCTACAATCAACAAAATAGCCATTACAATGGTTCCGACAATACTGACCCCCAATCCAATACACTTAGCATAAAAGCCGTTGCTTTTCCGATAATCTCGAACAAACTCTGTTTGAGTCATTTTATAATTGGAATGACCGGATGTAGGCGGCGGGGTAATTACCGGAATATTCTCTCCTTTTACCGTTTTCCCGCATTTTGGGCAAAACGCCGCATCTCCCTGGATTTGTGTGCCGCAGTATG
>CAZWNI010000086.1:0-6003 GCA_964635385.1 uncultured Oscillospiraceae bacterium | reverse complement strand
AAATTTTAACGGTGCTGCCGGTGTTTACCGGTTTGGCGGTGCCGGGGCTGAGCATCGGCTGCTGCCTGTCCAACCTGCTGGGGGTGCTGCTGGGTACCAACCCCACCGGCCTGATCGACGCCGTATTCGGCACCCTGGCCACCCTGCTGGCCGCTATCTGCACCTATTATGCAGGCAAGCTCCCGGCCAAACTGCCCAAGTATATCCTGGCTCCCCTGTTCCCGGTGCTGTTCAACGCCGTGATTGTGGGCATGGAACTGACCTTTGTTTACGGCGGCGAAGGGAGTTTCTGGGGAATTTTCCTGTTCCAGGGAATCTCCGTGGGCATCGGCGAAGCTGTGGTCTGCTATGTGGGCGGCTGTCTGCTGATGACTGCCCTGTATTCCAAAAACGTGTACAAACGCATCTTTGCCGTGGATCGCATGTAACCAGGCAAACTCTTTTGGGTCTTTCCTTCTCCGGCCAAGGCTCTTGCCAGAACCCCTGAAATTTGGTATAATAAAGGAGACAAACAGCCCGAAAGAAAGGAGAAACCGCTCCATGAAAACGTTCATGAAACTATTGGGGATTGCAGCAGGTATGGTATTGGTGTTAAAGGGAATCCAGGTTGCGGTGGATTACCTGGTATCTACCTACTCTGCCCGTTATGTCCGCAGTGAAATAGACGGGCTTAACGATTATCATTCCCAGATTTGATCTTCAAGCGGCCGCAGCATGCGGCTGCTTTTTTCTATCCATTTCCCAAAATCTATGAAATAAGGAGGTTTTTCCCTATGGCAACTGCATTGATTACCGGCGCCAGCAGCGGCATCGGCCGGGATCTGGCTATCCTGCTCTCCCGCCGGGGATACCGTTTGATTTTAGTGGGGCGCAGCCTGCCCCGGCTGGAAGCGGTGCTGCCCAAGCTCAGCCACCGGCGGGTACAGCTTCTGGCTCTGGATCTGTCCAACAGGGAGCATTGCTTCCAGCTCTACCGCCAGTGCCAGGGTCAGGTGGATTTGTTAATCAACAACGCCGGCTTCGGCCTGTTCGGAGAATTTACCGACGCCAAATTGGACACGGAGCTGAACCTGCTGGATCTAAACGTCCGGGCGGTGCATATCCTCACCAAGCTGTTTTTGCGTGACATGGTGAAGCAGAACCGGGGGACTATCCTCAATGTGGCTTCGGTGGCGGCCTGCCTTCCCGGTCCTCTGATGGCGTCCTACTACGCATCTAAAGCCTACGTTCTGCGGCTGGATCTGGCCATTTGGAAGGAATTGAAGAAGCGCCGCAGCCGGGTGCAGATTTCCACCCTCTGCCCCGGACCGGTGAACACAGGGTTCAACCGGCGGGCGGGAGTGCAGTTTGCCATTCCCGGCCGAAACAGCTTTTGGGTGGCGGCTTACGCCTTGGAACAACTGGAAAAGGGCAAACGGGTGATCCTGCCCGGCTGGGAGGCCAAGGCAGTGGCGGTACTGGGCAAAATCGCTCCGGATTCCCTTCTGCTGGAAGGGGCCTGGCAGATGCAACGGCGAAAGGAGAAGTAAACCATGGAAGCCAAGGAAGAATTTCTCTCCCTCTACCGGGAACACATCACCCGTCCCGGCAGCCAGGAGCTGCTGGACTACCTGCTCCACAAAAGCGACTTTTTCACCGCCCCCGCCTCCACCCGCTTCCACGGCAACTACCCCGGCGGACTGTGCGAACATTCCCTTCACGTCTACCACTGTCTCACCGACTATCTCAGCCGGGAGCGGGCAAAGGAGATGTACCGCATGGGAAGCTACACCCCGGAAACGGTGGCGGTGGTGAGCCTGCTCCACGACATCTGCAAGGTGGACTGCTACAAACAGTCCACCCGGAACGTCAAGGACAAGCAGGGCAACTGGCAGCAGGTCCCCTGGTACGAATTTGAGGACAACCTGCCCTACGGCCACGGGGAAAAGAGCGTTTACATTCTCTCCGGGTTTTTGCGGCTGAGCCGGGAGGAAGCCTTTGCTATCCGCTACCACATGGGATTTTCCGGCACTGAGGACCCTCGGAGCGTGGGCAAGGCCTTTGAGATGTTCCCTCTGGCCTTTGCCCTGAGTACAGCGGATATGGAAGCCACCTACTTTTTGGACGAGATGCGGTGAAAAACCGTTTCCGTTTCCCAACGGAAAAGAAACAACGAGCCATCATTCTTTATCTTACCGGAGGTGTTGCTATGTCAACGGTCCACAACCAAGCCAGTCCCGGGGATTTCGCCAAAACTGTACTGATGCCCGGCGATCCCCTGCGGAGCAAATTCATCGCCCAGCACTTTCTGGAATCCCCCAAGCTGGTGAACAACCTCCGGGGCATTCAAGGGTACACCGGAAGCTACCAGGGCCGTCCGGTCAGCGTCATGGCCAGCGGCATGGGAGCGCCCAGCATGGGTATCTACAGCCGGGAGCTGTTTGAGCAATACGGGGTGGACACCATTCTGCGCATTGGCACCACCGGCAGTTTACAAGACCACATTCATGTGGGAGATCTGATTCTCGCCGCAGGAGCCTGCACCGACACCAATTTTCTCGCCCACTGGAAGGTCACCGGCTTTGCCCCCATCGCCGCCCCCAAGCTGGTGAGCCGTGCCATGGCGCTGGCGGAAGAAATGGGGTACACCTACTATGCCGGAAACGTCCTCACCAGCGACCGGTTTTACATGGACGACATGGAACAGCTCCGCCGCTGGCGGCGAATGGGAGTGCTGGGCACCGAAATGGAAACCGCCGCCCTGTACGCCACGGCGGCCTGGTGCGGCAAGCAGGCGCTCTCCATTCTCACCGTCAGCGACGGAATGTTCAACGACGAAGATTCCACCCCCGAACAGCGGGAAACTCAATTTACCCAGATGATGGAACTGGCTTTGGCGCTGGCGGTGGAGTTGGAGGGATAAAAGGGACAGCCCGGCAAACAGAACATGGGATAAAAATGAAAACGGAACCTCGTGGCGGGGTTCCGTTTTTTGATGTATGCTCCGCCGAAGCGGAAGTTAATTTTTGAGATAGGTAGCCAAACTGAGATAGGCAGTCGCCCTGGTGTTGTTGGCGCTCAGTTCACTGTATTGTGCGGCTTGCAGAGTATTTTGCTCGGTGCGCTGCAAGGAATCCAACATTCTGTTGTTTTGTTCAATGATTCGGTTGTTCTGTTCCACAGCTCTCTGGGATTCCTGCCGCAGGCAGCGGGTTTCGTACACCATATCTGCCATCTGAGCAATTACTTCGTCCAATTTGTTTTCAATGCGGCGAATGCCGTCTTCCAGATGCTGATCCAGCAAAGCCATGGTCAGGGATTCTTGGGAAGTTGACATATAATCGTAAATGTAACATATGGCAGAAACATTGCGGAACTGTTTTGGAATCAGGTTCATGTTGTAAAAATCGTTTAATATAGGCACAATTTTATTCTTTTCTTCCTGGTACCAAGCTTCACGCTGATTCCAATTTTGGTTTAAGGAAGAAATTTTGAGTTTATTCTGTTCTTCTTTCTTTTTTTCAAAATCGTTGTGGGAAAGAACGTCTTTATATTTTTGCCCATATTCGCTATGATCTCCTATCACGCTGGCAATTGATGTAATCACCGTAACGATGGCAACTACACATATTATAATGCAGACAATGATAGCAGCCCAGTAAACAAATCGAACCACCGAGGAAATAATTCCAGCATATATTGACAAGAATTTTGGCGGTGATTGGAAAAGCCAAATTATTATCCACAAGACGAAAACAGCAGCCACAGCCGCAGCAACTGCTTTAGCAATAGATCCTCCTTTTTCTGGCTTGTGCGGCAAGGCCTGAAACGATGTTTCCCGTAATTTATCGATTTGATATATATGATTTTGTTTCTCTTGTTGATATTTTTGCTGAAGATAATATAAAGATACCTCCAAATCCCGAACATCCTGCAAATAGAGCAACAGAGCTTCTCGATGCAGGCCTCCCGTTTGCTTTGTTAATTGGCCTGTGGTCTGCGCTACCGGTTCTTCTATTCTACCCTGCTTTTTCCCACACTTCTGGCAAAAAGCAGAATCCTCGGGAATTTGTGCGCCGCAATGGGAACAATACATACTGCCTCTCTCCTTGATTGTATTATTTTATGCTACCAAACGGTAGCATTTTCACTTGCATTGTACCACAAAATGGTAGCATATGTCAAGGGGTGAACCGATGTATTTCAAGCGCATTGAAGACCTGCGGATCGACCATGATTTAACCCAGCAGCAAATCGCCAACCTGCTGCATATCCAGCGGGAGGTGTACCGCCGATATGAAAAAGGAACCCGCACCATTCCGGTGGAATATTTGATTCAACTGGCGGATTTTTATGAGGTGAGCCTGGATTATCTGGTGGGACGCAGCGACCAAAAAGCACGAATCACGAATACTCGGCCCAAACCCAATTTACCCGGATAATGAAACTGGCTCTGGCTTTGGCGAAAGAGTTGAACGCATAAAAATTTCCCGCCTCCCATATTCATTCCCTAGAAAGAATGCACAGGGGGCGGGGCTATGAAAAACTGTTCCAAAAAAATGACGGTGATCCGACTGACGGCACTGGGAGTTTGCCTGGTCGTGGGGGCCTTGGCGGTGTTTTTCCAGCCCATGGTCACCCAGGTGGACCGCTCGGCCCAAACCTGGGAAACGGTGATCATCGACCCGGGACACGGCGGGTTTGACGGGGGCTGCATCGGAGTCAACGGGGTGTATGAAAAAGACATCAACCTGAGCATTGCCAAGGTGTTCAACCAGCTATGTATGTTTATGGGCTACGACACCATTATGACCCGGTACACCGACACCGCTCTGTGCAGCGGGGAAATCACCGGCAGCCTGCGTCAGCAGAAGGTAGAGGACATCAACAACCGGCTGGCTATTTTAGAGCGGCAGAAAAACGCCGTCTGCATCTGTATCCATCAAAACAAATTCTCCGATTCCTCCCAGCAGGGCGCCCAGATGTTCTACGGTATCCTGGACCCGGCCAGTGAGGAGCTGGCCCAAAGCATGCAGTCTGCCTTCACCACTCTGCTCCAACCGGACAATACTCGGGAAATCAAACAGGGGGATTCCTCGGTGTACCTGCTCACCCAGTCCCCTATCCCCATTGTGCTCAGCGAATGCGGCTTTCTGTCCAATGAAGAAGAATGCACAAAGCTCTCCGGGGCAGACTACCAGGCCCAGGTGGCCTTTACCCTGCTCACCGGGCTGGTAAACTGGCAGAGCGGGACAGCATAAGGCCTGAGCGAACCTTCAAAAAATCTTTGCAGCGCAAAATGCCCCGGAGCCAAAGAAAGGTTCCGGGGTGAATATTTATCGGTTTACCAAAAGCTGGGCGAAGGGCATACGGTCCGGCGGCGTCTGCGGCGCTGTGATTGCAGTTTAAGGCCTCCCCCGCCTTCTTCCCCACAGCCACAAAATCAAAAGCGCCGCAACCAGCCCGGTGACTGCCCCGGCGGTGTCCAGCATCACATCGGAAAACTGCCCGGTGCGCCCCGGCACCGAAAGCTGAATGGTTTCGTCGATGGAAGCCACCGCCGCCGCCGTGATCCCGGCCAGCACCCCGGCCGGCCAAAGGCGCAGCAGCACTGCCCGCCAGAAGCAGGCCAGCATTCCACCCAGGCAGGCGTACTCCACAAAGTGAGCGGTTTTCCGCACCAAATGTTCCAGAAAACTGGCATCTACTCCCCCAAAGCCAATTTGCTGGAGCAACCAAACGAAAAATCCGCTTTCCTGCTCCGATTCCGTTCCCGGCTGCAAGGAACGGGTGAAAATAAAGACCATGAGCCCCAAGCTCAGCAGCAAAAACAGGATCATTTTCCCGGTGCGGTGGGACAGGTTCTCCTTTTCTTTTTGCAGCATCATTTCTCCCTCCAAACTTTTTGCTCTTATTGTATCTTTTTTGCAGACAGATGTCAAAAGCTGTAGTATAATGATTGCTGGGGGTAATTATACAGGCTGTAGAAAAAGGTTCCTGATGTTTCCGAATTGACCCGCCCTC
>CAZWNI010000085.1:0-6144 GCA_964635385.1 uncultured Oscillospiraceae bacterium | reverse complement strand
CCCCGCTATCCGGGAGGTGGAATTTTCCATTACCCATAACCGGGGCTGCTTTGGGGCCTGTAATTTCTGCTCCATTGCCTTCCATCAGGGACGGAAGATTTCGGTGCGCAGCCATAAGTCGGTGGTGGAAGAAGCCAGGCTGCTCACCCAAAATCCTCATTTTAAGGGTTATATCCACGATGTAGGCGGCCCTACCGCCAACTTCCGCCATCTAAGCTGTGAGAAACAGCGCACCCAGGGTTTGTGCAAAGGTGGGAAAAAGTGCCTGGCGCCCAAGCCTTGTCCCGCTCTGCTGGCGGATCAGGAGGATTACCGGAAGCTGCTGGAAGAGGTGGCGGCGGTGCCGGGGGTGAAGAAGGTGTTTGTCCGCTCCGGCATTCGGTACGACTATCTGCTTCAGGATAAAAACCACCGTTTTTTCCGCCAGTTGGTGGAACGGCACATCAGCGGCCAGTTGAAGGTGGCCCCGGAACACTGTTCCAACGCCGTGTTGGATCAGATGGGCAAACCCCACTTTGAAGCCTACCTGAAATTTCAAAAGCAGTTTTACCAGATTACCGGGCAGGCAGGGAAGAAGCAGTACCTGATTCCATACCTCATGTCCTCTCACCCTGGCTCTGCTTTGGAGGACGCCGTCGCTTTGGCGAAATTCCTTCGGAAAGAAAATCTGCACCCAGAGCAGGTTCAGGATTTTTATCCCACTCCCGGCACGGTTTCCACCTGTATGTACTATACCGGTTTCAATCCTTATACCATGAAGCCGGTATTCGTCCCTAAAACCAAGGAAGAAAAGGCCATGCAGCGGGCCTTGCTGCAATACTATCGCCCGGAAAACCGGGAGTTGGTTCGCAAAGCTCTGAAACTGGCAGGCCGTGCAGATTTGATTGGTTCCGGGCCGGATTGTTTGATTCCGGCAGAACCGGAAAAACAAAGGACCCCTCCAAAATCCAACCGCCAGCCTCATCGGGGCACCGTGGCTTGGGCGAAACAGATGGGAAGGCAGCAGAAAGGAAAGGGACGTTATGGCAAAAAGAAAAAGTAAAACTTACCGCAGAAAAACCAGCAAAATCTACCTTGCGGTCCTGAGCCTCTTTTTGGTGCTGATTGCCGGGGTGGGGGTGAACAGCACAGTCCACTTTGCTTCCTGGTACCCCACGGTGGATTCCATCAAGGAGCAGTGGAACCAATATTTTGAACAGACTGCCGATCTGTCCCAGGTTGATGTTCCCAATCTCTTTGCCGGGGAGGAAGATGAGCTGGCAGTGTACTACCTGGATGTGGGCCAGGGAGACGCCATTTTGCTGCAGCAGAACGGCGCTACCATGCTCATTGATACCGGGGACAACGGTATGGAAAATCAGCTCCTGGAGCAGTTGCAGCAGCTTAATGTCACGGAGCTGGATTATTTGGTCTGTACCCATTACCACGCCGACCATATCGGCGGTGTGGTGGAGGTGCTCCAAAATATTACGGTGAAACGGGTGTTGCTGCCGTCCGGCACCAGCACCACCCAGACCTACGAAGATATGCTGGATGCCATTGAGGAAAAAGGCATTGCCACCAGCTTTCCTAAAATTGGTTACACCGGCCAGTTGGGAGAAGCAGAGTTTCAGGTGGTAGGCCCTAAATATGAGGACAGCGACAATCAAAACGATAACAGCCTGATGATCCGTGTCCAGTTCGGCAGCGCCTCCTTCCTCTTTACCGGTGATGCGGAATCCACCGAAGAAGCAGACACCATGGCCACCGGATATGAGATTCAGGCAGATGTGCTGAAGGTGGGGCATCACGGTTCCAGCACATCTACCTCGGAACGGTTTTTGCAGGCGGTGAATCCGGTGTGCGCTGTAATCAGCTGCGGAGCCGGCAACGATTACGGCCATCCCCATGAGGAAACCTTGGATACACTTTCCTCCGCCGGGGTGACGGTGTACCGCACCGACCTTTCCGGCGCCATCACCATGCTTACCGACGGCTCCACGATCCGGGTGATGGTGGACGGACAGGAACAGCAGAGTTTCACAGCAGGACAGAACGCAGATGCTGCGATCACTTCCTCGTCGGCCGCCACGTCGGAATCCGCTTCCCAGTCCCAGACTGCCGCTTACATCGGCAATGTGAATTCCAAGGTGTTTCACCTGGAAAGCTGCTCCAGCCTGCCGGCGGAAAGCAACCAGGTGAGTTTTTCCAGCCGGGAGGAAGCGGTCAATGCCGGCTACACTCCCTGCGGCAGATGCAATCCTTGAGAGGAGGAAAACCATGCGTTATATCATTGACCGAATGGAAGGGGAATACTGGTTGCTGGAAGACCCAAACCGGAAGATGCACTCGGTACGAAAAGACCTTCTTCCCGCAGATTGCCGGGAAGGAGATGTGTTGGAGGAAGACGGGGGAATCTATCGCCGGAATCTGGAAGAAACCCTCCGGCGCAGGGAAAGGCTGCAAGAAAAGCAGGAAAAACTCCGAAAAAGGTGGGAAAAGGATTGACGAACCGCCCATTTTACGGTATACTGCAAGTTGTATGTGCAAAAAAGGAGGAACGCAAGAATGAGTCAAACCAACTGGCAGGTGCCCCAGCAGCAGTTGCTGCAGCAAAAGGACTATGCAGAGCAGGTTCGGGCCTTGCTGGAGGAACTCTATCCTGCTCCGCCTTTGGCGTATGTGCATTCCTATGGCTGCCAGGGTAATGTCAGCGATGGGGAAAAGCTGAAGGGAATGCTGGCGGATATGGGCTACGGTTTCTGCGACCAGGCGGAACAGGCAGATTTGGTGCTGTTCAACACCTGTGCCATTCGGGAAAACGCCGAGGACCGAATTTTCGGCAACGTAGGCGCCCTGAAGCGCTGGAAGGCCCAAAGCCCCAGGCATAAGCTTTTGCTTTGCGGTTGTATGATGCAGCAGTCCCACATTGTGGAAAAGCTCAAGCAGAGTTATCCTTATGTGGATCTGATTTTCGGCACCCATGTGATCCATCGGCTGCCGGAGCTGCTCCTTTCGGTTTTGCAGCAGCAAAAACGGGTGTTTTACACTCCGGAGTCAGACGGCGTCATTGCGGAAGGGCTGCCCATTCACCGGGACGGAACGCTGAAAGCCTGGGTCCCTATTATGTATGGCTGCAACAATTTCTGCACCTACTGCATTGTACCCTACGTCAAGGGACGGGAGCGTTCCCGGCAGCCGGAAGCTATTTTGGCGGAGGTCCGGCAGCTTGTGGCGCAGGGCTACAAGGAGATCACCTTGCTGGGGCAGAATGTGAATTCCTACGGCAAGACTCTGGAACAGCCCATCTCCTTTGCCCAGCTTCTGACCCGGATCGACGCCATTCCCGGAGATTTTCGGATTCGCTTTATGACCAGCCACCCCAAGGACGCCACCAAAGAGCTGTTTGACGTGATGGCAAAAAGCCAAAAGATTTGCCACCACCTTCACCTTCCGGTGCAGTGCGGCAGCGACCGGATTTTGCAGGCCATGAACCGCCGCTATACCGTGGAGCAGTATCAAAAGCTCATTGACTATGCCCGCAGCGTTATGCCGGACATTTCCTTTACCACGGACATCATCGTGGGCTTTCCGGGAGAGACGCTGGAAGATTTCCAGGGTACCATGGAATTGCTGAAAAAGGTGCGTTATGATTCCCTGTTTAGTTTTATTTACTCCAAACGGGTGGGCACCAAAGCGGCATCTTTACCGGACGATACCCCTCACTCGGTAAAGAGCGACCGGCTGCAACAGCTTTTGGCATTGCAAAGGCGCATAGGAGAAGAAGTCCTGTCGGAATATGTGGGCAAAACCCTGCGGATTCTGGTAGATGGCGCCGGCAAATCCGGGGAAGGCTATCTTACCGGACGCACCGACCAATTTTTGATTGTAGATTTTCCCGGCGATCCTGCCTTGATCGGGCAGTTCGTCAATGTGAAGATTACCAAAGCGTTGAATTGGGCGCTGCTGGGGGAGCTGATGTCAGAATAACCCCCGGCGTACCCATAAAATATTGATTGTAAGAAAGGAACCAACAACATGGACGTGATCGAAAAGGCCAGAGAACTGGGCAAGCTGATTCAGGAGACCGAAGAGTATCAAAAGCTCATGGAAATGGAAGCGAAAAATGAAGCGGATACCGCGCTTACCGATATGATCGGCCAGTTCCAGATGAAGCGGCTGAAGCTCAACCAGCTGATGCAGCAGGAGGAAAAGGACGATGCTGCCATTCACGAAGCGGATCAGGATCTGAAGGAAATGTATGAAGCCATTATGAGCAATGAAAATATGATGGCTTACAGCCAGTGCCAGCACGATATGGAGTATTTGATGACCCGGGTGAACTTTATCCTCACCTGCGCCGCCAATGGGGAAGACCCCATGACCTGCCCCAGCGAGCCGGATCACGGCTGCGGCGGAAGCTGCTCCGGGTGCAGCGGCTGCCACTGAGACAGTTTTAGGAAATGATCCTTTTTTTGGTATAGACCTTGGCATCGGAAGCAAACTAACTTTCGATGCCTTTTCGTTTTAGTGAACTTAACCTGTCTTTGGACTTGCATTTTTCTCTGCCCTAAGGTATACTGTACATAGTTAGTAAACGCTAACTATAATAAGTCTGCGCAAACAAAAGGAAAAGCGCAGAACAGGAAAGGACGGCAGAGCATATGTGTGAACTTTTTATTGAGTCGGTGGTGGGCCGGGAGATTTTGGATTCCCGGGGAAATCCTACGGTAGAAGCAGAGGTGTTTCTCACCTGCGGCGTCAGCGGACGGGGAACGGCTCCCAGCGGCGCTTCCACCGGTGAGTTTGAGGCCTTGGAACTGCGGGACGGGGACAAGTCCCGTTACGGCGGAAAGGGGGTAACCAAAGCGGTGGAAAACATCAATACCGTTATCTGCGATACCCTTACCGGCATGAATGCCTCTGACATCTACGCCGTAGATAAAGCCATGATCCAGGCGGACGGCACCCCGGACAAATCCAAACTGGGAGCCAATGCGATTTTGGCGGTGTCCATTGCCTGCGCCAGAGCGGCGGCCAATGCTTTGGAAATCCCGCTGTACCGCTTTTTGGGGGGCGTCAATGCCAACCGCCTGCCGGTACCCATGATGAACATTCTAAACGGCGGCGCTCATGCTGCCAATACGGTGGACGTGCAGGAATTTATGATTATGCCGGCCGGCGCTTCCAGTTTCCGGGAAGGTCTGCGCTGGTGTGCGGAAGTGTTCCATGCGCTGGCGGCGCTGCTGAAAAGCAAAGGTTTGGCTACTTCTGTAGGAGATGAAGGGGGCTTTGCTCCGGATTTGGCCAGCGATGAGGAGGCCATTCAGTATATTCTGGAAGCTATCCGCCAGGCCGGTTATGAGCCGGGTAAGGATTTTGTGCTGGCCATGGACGCCGCTTCCAGCGAGTGGAAAAGCGGGGAGAAAGGGGAGTACCTGCTGCCGAAAAGCGGGAAACGGTTCACCTCCCAGGAACTGGTTGCCCATTGGAAATCCCTCTGCGAAAAATACCCCATCTACTCCATTGAAGACGGCCTGGACGAAGAGGATTGGGACGGCTGGGCTGAGATGACCAGAGAATTGGGGGGCAAAGTACAGTTGGTAGGCGACGACCTGTTCGTCACCAACACTACCCGTTTGGCCAAAGGCATTGAACAGGGCTGCGGAAATTCCATTTTGATTAAGCTCAATCAGATCGGTTCCGTTTCCGAAACCCTGGAAGCCATTAAATTGGCGCATAAAGCAGGCTATACCGCCATTGCTTCCCACCGCTCCGGGGAAACGGAGGATACTACCATTGCTGACCTGGCGGTTGCTTTGAATACCTGCCAGATCAAGACCGGCGCTCCCAGCCGCAGCGAACGGGTGGCCAAGTACAACCAGCTTCTCCGCATTGAAGACGAACTGGGGGACAGCGCCGTATACCCCGGCTTTGACGCCTTCTAAATAAAACCGGGAAGGACGTAAAACCACCAGGAAGGAAGGACAATATGATCACATCTCTGCTTTGGGCAGCGGCGGCAACCGGGTTTACTTTTTTTATGACTGCTTTGGGCGCTTCCCTGGTGTTTTTGTTTCGCAAAAAAGTCAGCGGCAGTATGCAGCGGATCTTTCTTGGATTTGCCGCCGGAGTCATGATCGCTGCGTCGGTATTCAGTCTTTT
>CAZWNI010000084.1:0-6182 GCA_964635385.1 uncultured Oscillospiraceae bacterium | reverse complement strand
GCCCCCTCATCAGAGGGGGCCAAGGCCCGCCAATGACCTTTTTCCACAAGCTGAATTCCTGCCTTATGGAAATTTCCTTCCAAAAGCCAGGCTGCGCCCCCTGGGGTCCGGTGCATAATTCCTTTCGTCCCCGAACATACTGTGATTAAACATCTATCCTTTGGAAAGGAGCATTGCTATGAACCATTCGGTTTCCCGTGGCGAAATCTACTATGCCGACCTCAGCCCGGTGGTGGGCTCGGAGCAGGGAGGTGTGCGCCCGGTGCTGATTATCCAAAACGACCGGGGCAACCGCTTCAGTCCCACGGTCATCGCCGCCGCCATCACCAGCCGCACCGACAAGCCGGATCTGCCCACCCACATTCCCATCGACCCCTCCCGCTGCGGACTGAGCCGCAACTCCATCGTCCTGCTGGAACAGATCCGCACCATCGATAAGCGCCGCCTTCGGGAACGCACCGGCTGTTTGGACGCCGCCAGCATGGGGCGGGTGGACCGGGCTTTGCAGGTGAGCATGGGCCTGGCGCCCCAAAGTTACACCTAAAAATAAACATATCGACAAAAAACTTCTAACATTCCTCCCTTTACATGGAAATTTGATTTTGGTATACTAAGGGTAAATACTAGGCTATGTTCGCCAAAAAAGCAGAAGTTTATTTAAGTTTTCTGTTCGCTTTTTCAGTGATACCTCCCCCGGTTCCTGCCACAGCGCAGAAAGGCGCAGAGAAGCAGAAAACATAATGACATCTGCTGTGAAAGTGTAAAAGGAGTGAAAAAAATGAAATGCAAACGATGGCTGTCCGGTCTGGTGGCAGCCGCCATGCTCTCCACCATGACAGCGGGACTGCCGGCGGTGAGCGCAGAAGAAACCCTCCCCCAGCCGGACTACCTGTTCACCTTTGATTCGGTGGATGGGGACAGTGTGCCAAACCAGGGCAGCGCAGAGGGAGACGCCACCCTGGAGGGAACTGCGTCGGTGGTGACGGACGCCACGGTTCCTTCCAGCGACGGCAGTTCCAGCGTGCTGCGGCTGAGCGGCGGCAGCAACGGCAGTTCCTATCTCGCCTTGCCGGAGGAGCTGTTTTCACAAGTGGACGGGGAGAGCGGGTTGACCTTGACCATGTGGGTCAAGCCCTCCTCATCTTCCACCGCTTATATGCGGCTGTTTGCCGCCAGCCAGTCCCCTCTGGGAGAAACCTATGACGGCGGCAATGGCTGGAGCTCGCCGGATTTCTCCCTGGTTGTGGGGGGCGAAGTGTATGACGCCTGCTTCTATGTGGGGGAAGCGGACCAAAGCACCTCCATCAACACCAAGATCAACTACGACACCCACCTTACCAAAGGACAGTGGCAGATGCTCACCGTCACCATGACGGCCGACAGCTTTGCGGTGTACCTCAATGGGGAAGCGGTTTCCTACCAGGACGCCCAGCAAGACACCGGCGCCGTTTCCGAAGTGCTGACCGCCCTGTTTGAGGACGGCTACATACAAGGTCTGACCTATGCCGCTTTGGGGCGCAGCTACTACACTTCCGACAACGATTTCAACGGCAGCATTGACGATTTTGGGGTGTACACCCAGGCGTTGACTGCCGAGCAGGTGAAAGCATTGTACAATAGTTATGAATATCCCGCAGACAGCGGGGAAGGGGCGGTAGCCTCCTTTGACATGAGCAACGAATCCACCCTTTCCCACGGCGCAACCGGTTTCCTTTACGGCACCGCCGACATCAACGTCCCCTCCATCTCCCTGGTGGAAGGCTTGAGCCCCAGCTTTTTGGTGCAGAAGGCCATGGACGGCCAGCAGCACCCCAGCGGCGATGCGGTGCGCACCAGCTCTGCCCTGGAGGCGGCGGGGGTGGAGGCCATTCAGGTGTATCTGCAAGACTACTATCTGGAATGGCCCTACGACGCCCCCACCAATTCCGACGGCTCCATCGACATTGATTCCTACCAGGCTACGGTGGAATCCATTCTTTATAAGATGATCTGCGATGAAGCCTCCGAAGGGGACGAGGGAGCCTTTTTGGGCAGCGACGGGAACTGGTACGTCTTAAATGAAGAACAAGCCAGCCTTTACAACTATGTGCTGTTCAACGAGCCGGACACCATCTGGTTTGGCAACTATCAGATGGAGGCGTTCTGCGCCGCCTGGGAGCAGATTTACGATGCGATCCACGCCATCGACCCCAACGCCAAGTGTGCCGGCCCCAACACCACCAACTATTCCTCCACCTGGAACCAGGACTTCTTTGCCTACTGCTACGAAAACGACTGCCTGCCGGAGATCGTCACCTGGCATGAGCTGAACGACGGCGGCAATTTGGCGGATTCCAGCGACCCCAACGATGAAGGAATGACCGGGGATTCCACCCTGACCTTCTACAAGCACTGCCTGGATATGACCGCCCTGCTGAGCCAGTATTACCCGGCAGATGAGATGCCGGAGATTGTGGTGAACGAATACGCCCTGTTTGACGACATCGGCTCCCCCGGACGGTTGGTGAAGTGGCTGTCCATGCTGGAAGATTGGGATATCGCCGGCTGTATGGCCTACTGGGGCATGGCGGACACCTTAAATGAAATGGCCGCCGACCAGTTCAACCCCAACTCCACCTGGTGGCTGTATCACTGGTACTCTTTGATGACCGGCACCCAGCGGGCTTACATCTTCAACGACAACCCCGACGCCACCCAGGAAGAAAAGGCCGAAGCCTTCTACAATATGGAGGACACCTACTACGGCCTGACCTCCTACGATGAGGAAAACAACATCGCCTACACCCTGTTTGGCGGTTCCACGCTGGAAACCACCGAAACGGTGAAGCTGATCAACCTGGACGCCACCAATTTGGAGGGCGAAAACGGTGCGGTGTATGTGCAGGTGTACGGCGTGGGGTATTCCGGCCAGATGGGCATTACCTCCCAGCCGGAACTGATCTACGAAGGGCCGGTGCAGGTGGTGGACAACACCCTCACCGTCACCGTCACCGATACCGATGAAATGGACGCCTACTATGCGGTCTTCACCACCACCGATATGGAAGCGGAAGACACCGTGGCCATCGGCTCCATCTCCACCCTGAGCTATGAAGCGGAGGACGCCACCCTGCTGGGCGGGGCACAGGTGTACTCCAAAAACACCGACGGCGACATGGCCACCTCCGGCCGTGCCCTTGTGGGCAGCATCAACAACGATGGGGACGGGGTGCAGTTTACCGTCAACGTTCCCGAAACCGGCGTGTATGAGCTGAAGCTGTTCTACTCCCTCCAGGCCCCCTATGTGGACGCCGAAACCCTGGAGCCGGACGCCGCCGGGCAGAACCGTGCCATCGGTCAGACCCTGCCCTTTGGAATGCAGGTGGACGACCAGGAGCAGGAAGTGCTGTATCTGGAAAGCACGGTGAAGTGGGACTACAAGACCCACTATGATGTGGACGTGTACCTGACCGCCGGAGAACACACCATCACCTTCACCCATATCAACGGGGATCAGGGCAGTCTGGGCAATCTCCAGCTGGTGGCCAACGTGGACAAGATTGATCTGGACTTCGTCGGCGTGGCGGGCACCGATGAAATTGCAAGCGACCGGTACGACTTTACGGTGTCTCTGAACCAGACAACCCGCAAGTCCACCGATGCGGTGGTTTCCGGTCAGTCCCTGCAAACCAACACCGGCAACCAGACCACCTTGACCGCAGTGGCTCCCCAAACCGGGTACTATCAGGTCAGTGTGGAGTTGGAGGGGTATTCCGTTCTGCCCACCCTGAACCTGTCTTTGCAGGGCATTGACTACGCCGCCGACGCCGACAGCTATTCCACCGTTTCCACCTACTTTACCCAGGTGGGCAGCGCTTCTCCTTCCGCTTCCGGCGAAGTGGTTCTGGGTACGGTGTACCTGCCTCAGGGCGCTTCCACCATGCTGCTGGAAACTGCGTCCGGGGACGCCGTCCTGGGGGATTTGATCTTCACCTATCTGGGAGATGAGGAAAACGTCACCTCCATTGACGCTTCCCAACTGACCATCTACGGCACCAACGCCTACCTGGAGGAGCAGGAATACGCCACCAGCTCCGATGGATTGGTGCTGACCGAGCTGGGCATCGGCCAAGATGTGTCCCGCTCCGATCTGACCGATGAGGAAAACAAGGCGCTGGCGGAAAGCAACTATGCGGAAATCACCGTCACCGCCGATACCGCCGGAGTGTACAGCCTGGGCATTACCTACTCCAACGATGAGCCTGCTCCGGTGATGCTCAAAAGCGATGGCACCACCTACGTCCACCCCTACAACGTGGATCTGGTGGAGCGGTATATGCAGATTTCCGTCAATGGAAACGAACCGGAAACGGTGTACTTCCGCAATACCTATAGCTGGGACAGCTACCGCACCGTGGAAGTGCTGGTCACCCTTCAGGAAGGGGAAAACACCATTCGTTTCTACAACGACAACTCCTACCAGTTCTCCTCTCTGGTGAACTCCACCGCTCCGGTGATCAGCAGTCTGACCATCGCTTCCCTCACCGGCACCGGCAGTGTCACGGCAGTGCCGGGGGTTTCCACCGCCGAGACAGATACCTCCCGGCTGGAAAGCAAGCTGGCCCAGTATGCCGAGCGCCAGGCGTATGAAGTGGTGTACACCGCCGATAGCTGGGCTGCGGTGGAAGAAGCCGCCCAGGCCGCCCAGGCGATGTTGGACAATGCCGATGCAACCCAATCCGAAATCAACAAGGCGGCCGCCGATCTCAGCGATGCGCTGGATCTGCTGACGGAGGTTTCCGTCCCGGTAACGGAAGAAGATCTGGTGGCCTACTACAGCTTTGACGGCACGTTGGAAAACAGCGTGGACGGCTCAGTTGCAGAAGTGGTGGGCGCTTACGCCAACACCACCGGGGGTACCGCCTCCTATACCAGCGGGGCCACCGCAGATTCCGGCAGCGCCTATCAGCTCACCGGCTCCAACGGTTTGAAGCTGGACAACCCCCTGACCGGGGAGGAATACACCGTCTCCTTCTGGCTGAAGGACGACAACGCCCCGGCCTACACCGGCGCCGTGTTCTTCTGCGATGACAGCAGCCAGAACAGCCGCTGGGTGAGCATCACCCCTTCCGGCTGGCTGGGTCACTTAGGCCCCATGGTCTGGAGCTATGACGGCGGCACCTACTACGACAACTACAACGACACCGCCCAGATGGAGCAGGGCGTGTGGACCCACATCACCGTCACGGCGGAAAACGGACAGGCTACGGTGTACGTCAACGGCAGCGCCATCTGCTCCGGCAGTGTGGCGCAGGTGGTCAGCCTGGTGGACAACATCTTCATCGGGGTCAACTATTGGGATACCGCCATTCAGGGGGCAATCGACGAGCTTTACATCTACAACAAAGCCATGAGCGCCAGTGAAGTGGCGGCCCTTTACCAGGGCAGCGCCCCCACCACGCCGGAAGTGAACAAGAGCGATCTGCTGGAGGCCATGCTTGAAGCGTCCCGTCTGGACAGCAGCAGCATGACGGAAGAGCAGCAGGCCAGCCTGCTGTCGGCCATGGAAACTGCGTCTGCCGTGTACCAGAATGATTCCGCCACCCAGGAACAGGTGGACGCCGCCGCTCAGGCGCTGCTGGTGGCCATCGCCGGAGTGGTGCCGGTAGAAGGGGACCTGAATGGCGACGGTGTGCTGAATGTGCTGGACGTCATGGCCCTGGCACAATATGTGATAGGCAGCCGCACGGACATTACACCGGAAGACTACACAGGCGACGGAGTCATCAATGTGCTAGATGTGATGGTTCTGGCCCAAATGGTCAACGGCTCCCTGTAAAGCAAAACCCCTTTTCATAGTCTTTCAAACTGGAAATCCCTCCGGGCAGCCGGAGGGATTTTTTAGGCGGTAGAAAAATAAAACATAAAAGTTTTTAGTCAGAAACACGCCGAAGGCTTGTTTCGCTTTTCTACAAAAAACTGGTGGGGGTACGAACCCCACGCAGTGGGTTCTGGGGCAAAGCCCCCGCAATGGAAATCATTTTGTTACAAAAATTCTTTCTTTCACCTTATTATTGCAAAAAAGTCGTGGAAACAACGAGCCGGAATCCGCCCGCCCAACGGCGTAGAGCCGAAGGCGGGTCAATCCGGAAACCGGAACGTCAAATAATTGACGTTCCTGAGTCCACCCTTTGCGGCCAAAA
>CAZWNI010000083.1:912-6204 GCA_964635385.1 uncultured Oscillospiraceae bacterium | reverse complement strand
GAAAAAGGTTCCTGATGTTTCCGGATTGACCCGCCCCCGGCTCTACGCCGTTGGGCGGGCGGATTCCGGTTCGTTATTTCTACAACTTTTTTACAACAATAAGGCGGAAGAAAGAGTTTTTGTAACAAAATGATTTCCATTGCGGGGGCTTTGCCCCCTGCGCCCCCAGCAGCTTTTTGTAAAAAGCTGCACCAAAAACTTTTATGTTTTACTTTTTCTACAGCCTGACCACGCACCGCTCCCGGACGTGGTTTTCTTTGGTTTCTGTTACAGCGGCAGTATGGTCATGGAATACTTCTTCTGCTCCATGGGTTGGAGGATCTGCACGCCCCGTTTATGGACAAACTCCTCGTCCGGCTCATTGTCCATTTTAGCGGCGCCGCACCAGGGCTCCAGGCAGACGAAGGGGGCGTTTTTCCCGTAGGGGGACCAGATGGCCAAATCGGTAAAGCCTGTCCAATGAACCTCCACCCCACGGCCGGTGCGCTCATTCACCAGGGCAATTCGGTCAAAATCGGGATTCTCGCAGAGGATCGTGTCCCCTCGGAACATCTCATAGTCCAGGTTTACCTTCTTCTGATTTTGGACGATGGACAGCCGGTTTTCCATCTCCCACATACCGGAATCCGTGTTGAACACCGGGCTGTGGATAGTCTGAGGGGTTGGAAAGCAGAGCTGGTACTCCTCAAACCTTTCTTCCTCTCCGGGGCAGCGAAAAGCCGGGTGGGCCCCCAGGCAGAAGGGCATAGGGGTGTCGCCGTTATTAAAAACGGTGTACTCCACCTTCAGATCCACGTTATCTAAAAGATAGCTGACCTGGAAAGTGAAATCAAAGGGGAACATTTTTTTGGTGTCCTCATTGGCGTACAGACAGAACACCGCTTTGTTGCCTTTATGATAAATACACTTGAATTCCATATCCCGGGCAAACCCGTGTTTGGAAATGGTGTACTCCCTGCCGTCAAACAGGGTTTTATTGTCCTTCAAATTGCCGATGATGGGAAACAGCACCGGCGCCGTCCGGCCCCAGTATGCCGGGTCCCCCTGCCAGAGATATTCCCGGCCGAACAGGTCGGTGAGGCTTTTTGGCTCTGCTCCCAGGGTGTCGATGTCGCAGGCCGCCGAATTGGTATGAATGGTAATGCGCATAGTGATCCCGCCTTTTTCCATGTTTTTTTCAGTATAGCACGTTTTCCCTCTCCTTTCAATCCTGCCTTGGTAAAACTATACAAAAGTAAAGCGGCCCCTTGATGGATTTTGCTATTCTTTCCGGTTTTATCTTGACAAGCAGGCTGAAAATGCCTATAATCAGCTCAGTGCTTTAGCGCTTAAAAGCGCCAGCGCTTTAGTGTAAAAAAGCACTGGGAAAGGAATGGAAAAAGAAATGGTTATGTGGATCATTTTGCTGCTTTACCTGGCTGTCATGATCGGCATTGGGGTATACTGCCGGAAAATGGCAGGCAGCGTGCAGAATTTCGTATTAGGGGGACGGAACCTGGGGCCTTGGTTTACCGCCTTTGCCTACGGCACCTCCTATTTCTCCGCCGTGGTATTTATCGGCTACGCCGGGCAGTTCGGCTGGAACTACGGGGTGGCCGCCACCTGGGTTGGCATCGGCAACGCTGTCATCGGCAGCCTGCTGGCCTGGTGGCTGCTGGGAAACCGCACCCGCTTGATGAGCCGCCACCTGAACGCCACCACCATGCCGGAATTTTTTGAAAAACGGTACCGCTCCAAGGGATTGAAGATCGCTTCGGCGTTGATTGTCTTTATCTTTTTAATCCCTTACACCGCTTCGGTGTACAACGGCTTGTCCCGGCTGTTTGAAGAAGCCTTCGGCATCGACTATCTGTACTGCATCATCGGCATGGCGGTGCTCACCGCCATCTATGTGGTGCTGGGAGGCTACACCGCCACCGCCATCAACGACTTTGTCCAGGGCATCATCATGCTCATCGGCATTGCCGCCGTGGTGCTTTTTGCAGTCAACGGCCAGGGAGGCATCTTCACCGCCCTGACCAATCTGGGAACAATCAGCGATACGGGTGTGCCGGAAAACAGCCTGAACTCCCTGTTCGGTCCCGACCCCTTGAACCTGCTGGGCGTAATAATCCTCACCAGCCTGGGCACCTGGGCCCTTCCCCAGATGGTACAGAAATTCTACGCCATCAAAGACAAGCCCGCCGTCACCCGAGGAGCGGTGATCTCCACCATCTTCGCCCTGGTAGTGGCGGGAGGAAGCTACTTTTTAGGGGGACTGGGACGGCTGTATGTAGAGGACTTCACCAGCTACGATGACATTGTTCCGAACATGCTGAGCCAGGCTCTGCCGGATATTCTCATGGGTGTGGTCGTGGTGCTGGTGCTGTCCGCCTCCATGTCCACCCTGTCCAGCCTGGTGCTGACCAGCTCCTCCACCCTGACCATTGACCTGATCAAGCCCTTCCAGAAAACCATGAAGGAAAAAACCCAGGTGCTTTGGATTCGAATTCTGATTGTGGTGTTCATTGTGATTTCGGTTATAATCGCCGCCAACAAAACCACTTTGATCACCAGCCTGATGTCGGTATCCTGGGGCACCCTGGCAGGCGCTTTCTTAGGGCCTTTCCTTTACGGGCTGTATTCCAAGCGGGTCACCCGGGCCAGCGTCTGGACTGCTTTTGTGGTGGGCGTGGTGTTCACCGTGGGGCACATGGCGCTGTTCAACCTGGGATTGTTCCCGGAACTGACGGCGGCAGTTCAAAACTTAAACTGCCCCTTAAATCTGGTCAGCCCCATCAACGCCGGGGCGGCGGCCATGCTCATCAGTTTGATTCTTGTGCCGGTGGTGAGCTTGTTTACCAAGAAACAGCCGGAGGAGGAACTGGAGCAGATCTTCTCCTGTGTGAAAAAGGAGAAAAAAGCAAAAGCAAAATAAAAAACAATGGAGACTGCCCTTCGGTGCGAGGGGCAGTTTTGCTCTGCCCTTTCACAGCGGCAGAGAATCCAAACAACTCGAAATGAAAAATCCTTGCATTTTCGGTCATCTTATTGTATAATAGCTGGGTAAAGCGACACGACCGAAAAGTCAGACCCTTCACGCAGATCGATGGGCCCTGTGCAACGGCGTCCCGTGAACCATGTCAGGCGGGGAACCGAGCAGCATTAAGCGTGGATTTCCGTGTGCCGCAGATCCGTCTGTCGGTCTGTGTGCAGGATCTGATTTTTCAAAGTGCCGCTTTGTTTTTTCACGGGGAGGGAACGAGATGTATCTGGCGCTGTATCGGAAATACCGGCCGGCCCGGTTTGCGGACGTAGCGGGACAGCAGGCCATCACCGAAACCCTGCGCCATCAGGTAGCGGAGGGCAAAACCGCCCACTCCTACCTGTTCACCGGCAGCCGGGGCACCGGCAAAACTACCTGCGCCAAGATTTTAGCCAAAGCGGTAAACTGCCCCAACGCCAAGGACGGGGAGCCCTGTCTGGAATGCGACATCTGCAAAGGCATCGACAACGGCTCCCTGCTGGACGTGGTGGAGATGGACGCCGCCTCCAACAACGGAGTGGATCAGGTGCGGCTGTTAAAGGAAGAGGCGGTGTATACCCCTGCCCAGAGCCGCTACCGGGTGTACATCATCGACGAGGTCCACATGATGAGCGTGGCGGCGTTTAACGCCCTGCTGAAAATCATGGAGGAGCCACCCGCCCATGTGAAGTTTATTCTGGCTACCACCGAAGTGCATAAGGTGCCCGCCACCATACTGTCCCGGTGCCAGCGGTTTGACTTTAAGCGGATCAAGCCGGAGGACATTGCCGGACGGCTCGACTACATTGCCGGGCAGGAACAGGCGGTGCTGGAGCCGGACGCCGCTCTGCTGCTGGCCAAACTGGCAGACGGAGGAATGCGTGATGCGGTGAGCATGCTGGACCAATGTTTGACGGTGGACAGTCACGTCTCCACCAAGCTGGTCACCGAAATCACCGGGATCACCGGGTCGGACTACCTGTTTTCCATCACCGGACAGATCCTTGCCGGAGACAAGGGCGGGCTGCTCAAACAGGTGGACGTCCTGTACCGCAGCTCCAAGGACCTGACCCGGTTTTTGATGGAATTGGTGCAGCACCTGCGCAGTTTAATGCTGTTAAAGGCAGATCCGGGGTGCGATTCTCTGCTGGTCTGCTCTGCTCAGGAATTGGAACAGTACCGGGACCAGGCGGCTCAGACCAGCCTGCCCTTCCTGCTCCGGGGGATTACCGTATTGCAGCAGGCCCTGGATTCCATGGCCGCCTCCCCGGACAAAAAGCTGTGGGTGGAGATGGCGCTGTTAAAGCTCAGCGACGCCAAGCTGGAAGATTCCAGCCAAGCCCTGCTCCAGCGGCTGGACGCCCTGGAACAGCAGGTGACGCAGTTGGCCCGAACCGGGATCAGGGTGACGGCGGCCCCCGATACGGGAGCCGTTCCGGCAGAAACCGCCCCTTCCCCGGCGCCGGAAATCCATACGGAACCGGAACAACCGGCCGAGCCGAAACCGGAAAGCGTATCCAGTCCGCCGGCAGAGAAAGCAGTGCAATCACAACCGCCGGCAGAACCCCTGCCGGAAGAACCTCCGGCCCCGCCTATTGCGCCCCCGGAATTTGTCCCGCCGCCGGAGCCGGGAGGGGAAATCCCTCCCCCGTCCAGTGGGGAGGAGACGCTCAAACCGGAAGCGGCCGCCAAAGCCCAGCCCAAGCTGCTGGAAAGCTGGGGACAGGTATTGGAAGAGATTTCCAAAATCAACCCGCCGCTGTTTGGGGTGCTTTCCGGCTCCATCGCCCACGATGCAGGAGGCGGACGGCTGGTGGTGGACTCCCCCTATGAGATGTTCTCCACCATGATCAAAAAGGACAACTACCTTTCTTCTTTGCAGAAAGCGCTGTTAGAGGTCACCGGCTGCAAGTACCGTATCCTAACCAAAAAGAAAAAGAAGGCTGCCGCCCAGGAAAACCGGCTGGAACAGTTGGAACAGCGGGCCAAGCAGCTTCAAATACCCATTTTACATTCCGATACATCATCGGAACAATAAACAGGAGGAAACCATCATGAAAGCAAGATTACCCAAAGGCATGGGGGGCGGACCCCAGAATATGCAGGCCATGATCCGTCAGGCCCAGAAGATGCAGCAGGACATGACCGCCAAGCAGGAAGAGCTGGCCCAGCGGGAGTTTACCGCCGCTGCGGGAGGCGGTGCGGTGAGCATCACCATGACCGGCAGCCGCCAGGTTACTGCTCTGACCATCCAGCCGGAAGACCACGCATAGGTATGATAGCATAGA
>CAZWNI010000083.1:0-902 GCA_964635385.1 uncultured Oscillospiraceae bacterium | reverse complement strand
AGCCGGAAGTGGTGGACCCGGAAGACATCGAAATGCTGCAGGATCTGGTGATCAGCGCCGTCAACGAATGCCTGCACACCATTGAGGACACCACCAATCAGGAACTGGACGCCATTACCAACGGGATGAACATTCCCGGCATCGGCTGATGGCGGGCAGCAGCCAAGCCCTCTCCCTGACCAAACTGGTGGAGGCCTTTGCTTCTTTGCCGGGCATCGGCATGAAGTCCGCCCAGCGGCTGGCCTACTACATTCTAAAACAGCCGGACAGCCAGGTGGAAGCCTTTGCCCAGGCGCTGCTGGACGCCAAGAAGAACATTAAGCGGTGCACCTGCTGCCAAAACCTCACCGACCGGGAGCTTTGCCCCATCTGCGACGATCCGGGGCGGGACAGCTCTACCATCTGCGTGGTGGAGGACCCCAAGGACGTCACCGCCTTTGAGCGCACCAAGGAGTACCGGGGGGTTTACCATGTACTCCACGGGCTGATCGACCCCATCAACGGCATTGGCCCGGATCAGTTGTGCATCAAGGAGCTGATTGCCAGGTTGGGAGACGATTCTGTCCGAGAAGTGATTTTAGCCACCAACCCCACGGCGGAGGGAGAGGCTACCGCCATGTATCTCAAAAAGCTGGTTAAACCGTTGGGGGTAAAGGTGAGCCGATTGGCTTTTGGCATTCCCATCGGGTCCAGTTTGGAGTACGCCGATGAAATGACTTTGTTCAAGGCGTTGGAGAATCGGGCGGAATTATAAAATACAAAGTTTAGGCCCAGCCTTTTAGGAAATAAGATTGAAAATCTTTTTCCGAAGGCATGGTGGGGTCGAATCCCACACAGTGGATACGAACCCCACGCGGTGGATACGAACCCCACGCAGTGGGTACGAATCCCACGCGGTGGAT
>CAZWNI010000082.1:0-6252 GCA_964635385.1 uncultured Oscillospiraceae bacterium | reverse complement strand
AGCGCTGACCCACCATACCGGTGGCGCCGATGATCCCCACTTGATACTGCTTCATCGCTATGATACCTCCATTCAAATTCCGGCAAGAAAAAAACCGGTTTGCAAAAACCGGCGCATCTTTAGGTATTGGTTACCCGACCCACGTTTCCGGCAGTATGCCTTCGCCGGATCGGTGGATAGCGCTCCATCATACTCTATGATGACAATGATACGCTTGTTCAGCGCACCATCAGGAAAACCACTGCCCTGCGGCCTTCCTTCGGCGGCGTTTCCTTTCCCCCGATCCGGCGGGTGCTTCCATAGGAGCCGGGGTACTGATAAAAACCGCAACCTCTATCCGATTTTCTTGTTCCTATCATACCATTCCGCAAGGTAGATGTCAACTGTTTTCCGTTATTCTTTGAACAGGGGATTTTGCACTGATTTCCTGTTTTTCCCAGATTTTGGACCGAAAAAATCGGCAAAATGCCTATAACATATCGAAGTGAATTCTGCTATAATAAAAAAGCGTTTACCGCATAAATTTCATAGCATTGAGACATAAAATGTCACCTTGCCACTGTCGGACGGCGAGGGGGCATTTTTTTGTCTGCATGAAGGAGGAAACAAAAATGCCGTTTCAAAACAAAAAAGAAGTGGCGCTATTTACTGTCCTGGCCAGCGGAATGATGATTTACAGCATGGAGGTTTACAACACCTCCATCGGCGCCGGCGGGCTGAACTACGCCGCATTTGCCCCCAAAGCGGGAAACTTTTTTCTGGAATGGGCGCTGGGCTATCTCTGCGCTTTGTTCCTGGCAAACTGGTTTGCCCAAAGAATGACCCGCCGCCTCACCCACCCGGAAGACCGGCCGCTCATAAAGATCGCCTGCACCCAGGTTTTTACCGTCTGCATCATGGCGCCCTTTATGAGCTTCGTGGGAAGCATTCTCACCAGCGGCCTGACCCCTCAGCTTCCCCTGGTCTGGCTTCAAACCTTAGTTTTCAACTTCCCCATGGCGTTGGCGCTTCAGATTTTTTTGGTAGGACCGATCTGCCGCAGGCTCTTTTCCTGGTTCTGCCCTCTGCTGCCCTGGCGGAAAAGCAAGCGCCGCAGCCGCAAATAATATTCTTGTTTGACAATATCCTGCGCCTTTGCTACAATGACTTTAACTTAACTGAAAAAGGAAAGCGCAGAGCATGAAAACACACGATTTTTACTATGATCTTCCCAAAGAGCGGATCGCCCAGACCCCGGTGGAACCACGGGACCATTCCCGTCTGCTGGTGATGGACCGGTTCACCGGAAAAATGGAGCACCGCCGCTTTTACCACATTGTGGATTACCTCCGTCCTGGGGATTTGCTGGTCATCAACGACTCCCGGGTGCTTCCCGCCCGGTTATACGGCTATAAGGAAGACACCGGCGCTCACATGGAACTGCTGCTGTTGGAGCAGAAGGAAAACATGGTGTGGGAGTGCCTGGCCAAGCCCGGCAAAAAGGCCAAACCCGGCGTCAAACTCATCTTCGGGGACGGTTTGCTCACCGGAGAAGTGGTGGAGGTGAAGGAGGACGGCAACCGAATGGTGAAGTTTTCCTGCCAGGGCAGCTTCTATTCGGTGCTGGACCAGATCGGCCAGATGCCCCTGCCCCCCTACATCACCGAAAAGCTCCAGGACAAAGAGCGCTACCAGACGGTGTACTCCAAAGAGCTGGGCAGCGCCGCCGCCCCCACCGCCGGGCTCCACTTCACCCCGGAGCTGATGGACAAGATCCGGGCCATGGGGGTGGACTTTGCTTCGGTGACCCTGCACGTTGGGTTAGGCACCTTCCGTCCGGTGAAGGCGAAAGAAGTGACGGAACACAAAATGCACTCGGAACACTGCCTGCTTCCCAAAGAGACGGCGGAGAAAATTCTCCAGACCAAAGCAAAAGGGGGGCGGGTGATTGCCGTGGGCACCACCAGCTGCCGCACCCTGGAGAGTGTAGCCGCCTTCACCGGAAAGATCCAGCCCTGGGAGGGGTACACCGATATTTTCATCTACCCCGGTTATGAATTCAAGGTGCTGGACGGGCTGGTCACCAACTTCCACCTGCCGGAAAGCACCCTGATTATGCTGGTCAGCGCCTTTGCCGGCCGGGAACACATTTTACACGCATATGAGGAGGCGGTGAAACTGGAATACCGGTTCTTTTCCTTCGGGCACGCCTGCCTGTTCCTTTAAGGAGGCTGCAGATGTACACCTTACTATCCCAGCAGGGACTGGCCCGGCGGGGACGGCTGGACACCGTTCACGGCGCAGTGCAGACCCCGGTATTTATGAACGTAGGCACTGCCGCCGCCATCAAGGGGGGCGTGTCCTCCTACGACCTGGTGGACTTAAAGTGCCAAGTGGAGTTGTGCAACACCTACCATCTCCACATTCGTCCCGGAGACGAACTGATCTACCGCCAGGGCGGCCTGCACAAATTTATGGGGTGGGACCGGCCTATCCTCACCGACAGCGGGGGCTTCCAGGTGTTCAGCCTGGCTTCCCTGCGGAAGATCAAGGAGGAGGGGGTCACCTTCCACAGCCATGTGGACGGACGGGTGCTGTTTATGGGGCCGGAAGAAAGTATGCAGATCCAGTCCCATCTTGGCTCCACCATTGCCATGGCCTTTGATGAATGCGTGGAAAACCCCGCTTCCTACGAATACGCCAAGCAGAGCTGCGCCCGAACCACCCGCTGGCTGAAGCGGTGCAAGGCTGAGATGGCAAGGCTTAATTCCCTGCCGGAAACCCTCAATCCCCAGCAGAAACTGTTCGGCATTAACCAGGGATGCACCTACGACGATCTTCGGATTGAACACATGAAGGAAATCGCCGAACTGGACCTGGACGGTTACGCCATCGGGGGGCTGGCGGTGGGGGAACCCACCCAGGAGATGTACCACATTTTGGACGTGGTGCTCCCCTACGCCCCCCAGGACAAACCCCGGTACCTCATGGGGGTGGGGACTCCCTCCAACATCATTGAAGGGGTGGCCAGGGGGATTGATATGTTCGACTGCGTCATGCCCAGCCGCAACGCCCGCCACGGCCACCTGAATACCTGGGAAGGTATCCGCAATATCCTGAACGCAAAGTACGCCGAGGACGACCGTCCCATCGACGAAACCTGCGACTGCCCCACCTGCCGCCGCCACAGCCGTGCCTATCTGCGGCACTTATTCAAAGCCAACGAACTGCTGGCCATGCGGTTAGCGGTGATGCACAACTTATATTTCTACAACACCCTGATGGAACGAATCCGGGACACGTTGGAGGACGGCTCCTTTGAAGCGTTCCGCCGCACCTATTCCGGGCGGCTGGATCAACGCATCTAACCAATCCCCTCATTCCCCAAAAGGAGAAGCCATGAATTTTTCCATTCTTTGCCAAACTCTCCTGCCCCAGCCGGTGGAGGAAGCCGTCAGTCAAATCAGCCAAACCTACCATCACGCCGCCATGGAGCAGTATTGGCGGCGGCTGTTCTCCCCCAAACAATGGGACAAGGGTATCCAACTGCTCACCCGGCAGTTGGGAGAGGACCCCAAGGGACTGAAACTGCTCACCTGCCAGCTTCACTGCGCCTTGATGACCTACCGGCAGTACCGGAAACGAGGAATCCCGGAAGAAATTTTCTGGGACACCATGCAGTTTATTCCCCGATTTCTGGAGTGGCAGAACACCTATTATGGGGAATACGCCTTTCCCTGGGGCTGGTGGCTTCCCCGACAGCTTTCCCTCTTTGAATTCCGGCTGGGACAGTTGGAATTTGAGCGGGTGAACACCGAACACGGACCGGCAGTCTCCCTGCACATTCCCTCCGGCGCCAGGCTGGAGCCTCAACTGCTCCGGGATTCGGTGCGGCAGATGCGGCGGCTGTTCTTAAACCAGTTTCCGGATTTCTATCAGGCGCCGGTCATCTGCGACTCCTGGATACTTTCCCCGGCGCTTACCCAGCTTCTGCCGGAAGATTCCCGAATCTTATGGTTCCAGCGCTGCTTTGAAGTCCAACAAGTGGACTGGGACAGCGGCGCAGTGCTGGACTGGGTGTTCCCCGGTCCTAGGGTCCCCTATGAGCAACTGGCGGAAACCACCTCCCTGCAGCGGTCCATGAAGCGGCATCTGCTGGAGGGCAAACAGATCGGCTGGGCCAGAGGGGTGTTGAAAGGGTTTTGAAGGCCGTTCCCGCTTCAACTGAAACCTGAAAATCAGATCAGCCCCCTGATGTGTTTATTTCGCATCAGGGGGCTTTCTTGCCTGTTTTGACCGGTTTGGCGCAGTCCGGCTGCGGAAGGCGTTTTTTCTCTGTGCCAAGGAGCGAAAAAGAAAAGTCCAAAACAGATTCTTCCAAAACAACGCAGTTTCCTCTTTCTTTTTCCTTTGGGATATGGTATGATGCTAAAAGATATTCCATATCATTTGTAAACTGGCAAGAAAGGGAGTTTCTATGGACAGCGTTTTATTCTGCATCAAATCTTTTTTGCTGGGGATTGTAGAGGGCATTACCGAATTTCTGCCCATCTCCTCCACCGGCCACCTGATTGTATTCGAAGACATTCTCAGCTTTAACGCCTCGGATCAATACATCAACACCTACTCCTATGTGATTCAGCTTGGAGCGATTCTGGCGGTGATTGTGCTATACCGAAAAAAGATCCTGCGTACCTTGCTGCACTTCTTTCCCAAAAAGGAAAACGGCATTGTGGTGCGGCCCTACGCCCAAACCGGCCTGCGGTTCTGGGTGACGCTGGCCATCACCTGTATCCCCGGCTTCATCGGCGTGATGCTGCTGGGGGACATTGCGGACACCTACCTGTTTAACCCGGTCAGCGTCGCCATTGTGCTGGCCTTGGGCGGCGTAGCCATGATTGCAGCGGAAAAGTTCTGCAAAAAGGCCCGTTCCACCCCTCACAGCGAAGGGTGGCTCCGAGTCAGCATAAAGCAGGCCCTGATCATCGGCTGCTTCCAGTGCTTATCCATTATCCCCGGCATGAGCCGCAGCGCCTCCACCATCATCGGCGGCTGGTTTGCGGGGCTGTCCACCACCGCCAGCGCAGAATTTTCCTTCTTCCTGGCCATTCCGGTAATGGTGGGAATGAGCGGATTAAAGCTGATCCAGTTGGGCGGCTTCGGCGCCATGAACGCCACCGAGCTGGTGAGCTTGATCGTGGGCTTTGTGGTGAGCTTTGTGGTGGCGCTGTTTGTGGTGAAGAAGTTTATCTCTTTCCTGCAAAAGAAGCCCATGACGGTATTTGCCGTTTACCGCATTGCCTTCGGTGCGTTTGTACTGATTTTGGCTTTGTGCGGCATTGTCAGCTTCACCGCAGCAGATGCGTAAAACCGGCAGTCCATTTCGGCGTATGCGGGCGTTCCCACGGGGAGCGCCCGCTTTTGATTGCCTGAGGCACTGTCCTTTGGACAAGTATCTTACCCAAAAGACAGCACTTGTATTTTCCCGGTCCGGCTGGTATCATAAAGAAAACGGGTCTTATCCCCAAAGAAAACGGAGGTAATTTTCATGAAAAAAGAGTTGGGCGTAAAACCTTACCTGTTCCCCATGCCGGTGCTGATGATCGCCACCTATGACCGGGACGGCAAGGTCGATGTGATGAACATGGCCTGGGGCGGCGTCTGCGCCGAGAACATGGTGGCCTTAAACATTGATGAGGATCACAAAACCGCCAAGAACATCAAAGAAAAAATGGCCTTCACCCTGAGCATCGCCGACCTGGACCACCTGGCGGAAGCGGATTTCTTCGGCATCGCCACCGGCAACAAGATGGAGGACAAGTTTGAGCGCAGCGGCCTTCACGCAGTAAAAAGCGGCAAGGTCGACGCCCCCATTGTGGAGGAGTTTCCCCTGACCCTGGAATGCAGGGTAACTGAGTTACAGCACACCGCCTACGGCTTCCGGGTACTGGGAGAGATCGTCAATGTGCTGGCGGAGGACAGGGTGCTGGACGAAAAGGGCCGGGTAGACCCTGCCAAGCTGGGGGCATTTGTCTTTGACCAGTTCCAGAACGGGTACTACAAAATCGGGGAAAAGTGCGGCCAGGCCTGGAACAGCGGTGCCGGGCTGATGAAGAAGTAACCTGCCCGCTGCAAACCAATCCAGGAAAAAACCGCCCTTCCGGCATCTAACCGGAGGGGCGGTTTCGTTTTGCCTGTTTACTGCCAGGGATTCTGCTGGATATACTCTTCCAGCACCGCCGCCGAAATGGCGCATAGCTCCGGGCAGGGGCG
>CAZWNI010000081.1:0-6275 GCA_964635385.1 uncultured Oscillospiraceae bacterium | reverse complement strand
AATCCCATCTGGACAAGCGTCAGCAGTTTGGGTGGGGCTTTGAACCAGCTTCATTGCCCCTGAAAAGGGAACACGGTGAGAATCCGTGACAGCTTGCACCTACTGTATGCGGCGACAACCCCTCGTCATTGCCACTGGTTTTGAAATCGGGAAGGCCAGAGGGGAAGGAGGAAACCGCCAAGTCAGGATATCTGCCCAAACTGTTTGCTTCGGAGGATTCGGTGAGGCGTTCTCCGGGGACAGACTGTTTACCGGTTCGGGGGTGTAGTGCGCTCCGGTCCAGGTAGAAGCTGTAAAGATTAAGGCCTCTCACCGTTTGGGTGAGGGGCTTTTTTGTTCCTGTCCAAACTCAAGAAAGGAGCAAACAAAATGAAAAAACAAAAAATCTTCAGCCGATTGGGAGCTGCGTTGACTTCAACAGCGCTGGCTGTGAGTATTGGCGTTGCCGGCGTCAGCGCAGAAGAAACGGTCACTGCCGCTCAGGTGCGGGAAACTGCCAATGCCGCAGCAGAATATCTCATAGAGAATTACAGTTCCACCGGCTATTCCGCCGGCGATTTGTCCACCGTGCAGCTGCTTTACCGCAGCGAACTGTCTCAAGCCGCAGAGCTTGTGGAGGAATATCTCGCCTTAGCCAAACAGGAATTGGAAACCTACGGCGGAGCCGTCTACCAGGGGTATGATGCAAACTATAATCCGGTAGCCAGCCTCAGCCTGGTAGGTACCTTAGGCGCTGCCTGGCTGGCAGAAGAAACCGGAGATGAGGAGCTGTCTGCAGAGATGGTTCAGGCGGCGGAAGATCTGGGTACTTCTGAATTCATTGCCGCTGACAACCCCTACAACATTGCAAGGGCCCTCTGGTGCGCTGAAGCTCTGGGTTGCTCCCAGACCCTTCGGGACAATCTGGTGGAAGGCTTGCTGTCCTACTATGACGAAGAAGAACAGGCCTTTGACTACTGGGGATGCAGCGTGGACACCAACGCCGTAATGGTGAAAGGCGCCCTTGCATACAGTGGAAGCAATGCGCAGTTGGCGCAGGCTGTAGAATCCGCTATGACCTTTGTAGATTCCCTCCGTCAGGAAGACGGAAGCTATTTCTACGATTTGGTATACAGTGCCGACAGCAATGCCGATTCCACCGGACTGGCCCTTTCGGCTATGGCAGATCTGGCGGCTTCCGGCCGGTATTCCCTGGATGACATGGCCCAAACCTATCAGGCTCTGATGGATCGGTACTTTGTGGCTGACAGCGGCGCTTTTGGTTATATGGACAATGTGTCCGCCAATACTTATGCCACCGTTGATGCGTTGGAAGGACTGCTGACCTATGTCAGTGTGCTGGAGAGCCAGTCAGGGGAAGCTTCTGACCAGCCGGAAGAAGGGGAAGATCTGTCTGAAAACGACGCCGTCTCCGATTCCACCGCCGGAACAGATGCCGAAACGGATGAAAATCTTTCCGCCAGCAGCCAGGAGGAAGATGAAACCGTCCTGGCGACTGACGGGGAATCCAGCCCGAAAACCGGGGATAACAGCTTGGCCTGGATGGGCGGAGCGTTTGCCGCCCTGGCTTTGGCTGCTGGAGTCGGAATCTTAGGTATTAAGAAGGTTCGAAAGTGAAATTCCCGGTGAAGGGACGGAGGGCAAAAGCCCTGCTGCTGGGAGCCGTTGCCCTGGTGTTGGCCGGGGTGGTAGCGTTGTGCTTTTGCTGTGTACGGATCGAAACCCCTCAGCAGCGGCAGCAGCGGCTGGCGTCGGAAGCGGAAACGTCCAGCGGATGGAGCAGCAGTGTAACGCAAGAGTCCCAAGAATTGGTGGAGCCGGTTTCCTCCGGCGCCGACAGTACCGACAGTGCAGAAGAGGAAAGTTCTGCTGCAAGCCAACAGGAGGGGGAATCCACTGCTTCCACTTCGTCAGAAGAAGCGGCCGCCTCGTCCCAAACAGATTCTTCCGCTGCGAACGGAACCGTCTCCCAGGCCCTGTCCGGGGAAACGGCTGAGGAAGCAGAAACTTCCGTATCCTCTCAATCGGCGGCGGCGTCCTCCCAGACTTCCCAGACCTCGCAGGAAGACGTTCCCCAGACAAACACCGTTACTATCAGCATCTCCTGCAAAACCGCACTGCCGTACGCAGAAGAACTGGGGCTGTCTTTGCCGGAAGACGGAATGCTGCTGGGGGCTGTACAGTGGGAGTTTACCGGCGCCGCTACCGTGTGGGACGCTTTTATGGCAGTCTGCGCCGCCAACGGAATTGAGTATCGTACCACTTCTTTGGTGAGCCCGTACATTGTCCAAATTGCCGGGCTGGGGGAAAAGGACTGCAGCTCTACCAGCGGCTGGGTGTATTACCTCAACGGGAATTTTTCCAGCCAGGGGGTAGGGAGCCAACAGATCTCCGACGGGGACGTGATTCAATTCGCCTACACCGTAACGCCGGGGGACAGCATCCCCCAATGATAGAATTAAAAAAGGATGGTTTGGTATGCTCAAACGCTGTCACCCCATTGCACGCTTCGTCTGGTTTTTGCCGGTGCTTCTGCTGGGGATGCTGCTCTGCCACCCGGTGCTGTCTCCGGCGGCGTTGGGAGCCGGTCTGCTCTGCCAGGGTATGGCGTTGGGGGCCAAAAGCTGCCGAACCACATTGGGGTTCGGCCTGCCTGTGATTCTGCTCATGGGCGGGCTGAATCTGTTTTTCAACAGTCGGGGAAATACGGTGTTCCTGTACGTCAATGATCTGCCCCTGACCCTAGAAAGCCTGCTTTACGGCCTGACCGCAGGATGTATGGCGGTGGGCATGGCGGTGTGGCTGATGCTTTTTGCCAAAAGCCTGGGACGCAGCGGGCTGCTGGATTTGTTCGGGGGACTTCTGCCGGGGATCACCATGATTTTGACTATGTTGCTGCGGTTTCTCCCACTCTATCGAAAGCGGATGAAAAGCCGGATGGACACTCAGCTGACCTTGGGCCGCACCACCCAGGAAGGCAGCCTGACCCGCCGGTTTCAGGATGGTGGACGGCTGTTGTCCTCTCAATTTTCCGCTTCCTTGGAGCAGAGCATTACCACTGCGGATTCCATGACCGCCCGGGGATACGGCTTAGGCAAGCGGCCTTCCCGCTGGCCGGCGGAAAAGTTCCGCCGCCGGGACGGAGTGGTTCTTGCCGTGACTGCTTTGCTCACGGCTGGCGTGGCGGCAGCCTGGCTGGCCGGCGGGCTGGACTGCCGGTTTTTCCCGAAAGTCATCGTCCAAATGGACCCTTTGTTTTGGGGCGGGGCGGGCTGCTATCTGCTGCTGATGCTGCTCCCTGCCGTTTGGACGGCGGGGGAAAAGATCCGTCAAAAGCTGGTGATCCGCCGCTGGAACCAATCCTGGAAGGAGGCAAACGCCCATGACATCCTTTGAACGCACCTTATCCACTTCCGGGGAACCGTTAATCTCCATCCAAAATCTCACCTTTTCCTATCCCGATGTGGACCAACCGGCACTGCAGAATATCACTGCATCAATCCAGCAGGGAGAACTGGTGCTGCTGTTGGGGGGCACCGGCAGCGGAAAAACCACCCTGCTCAAACTCATCAAGCAGATCATCGCCCCCTTTGGGACCCGTACCGGCCAAATCATGCTCCATGGCACCGAGGTTTCCCGCCTGCCTAAGCAGCAGCTGGCGGGGGAGGTGGGCTATCTCTTCCAGCATACCCAGGATCAGCTCTGTATGCCCACCCCCTTGGAGGAAATGGCCTTTGGACTGCGGCAGTTGGGGGTGGAACCCGCCGCCATCAGCCGCCGCTGCGGGGAGCTGTCCTGCTATTTTGGCATGGAAAACTGGCTGGACACCCCCATGGAACAGCTTTCCGGGGGACAGCGGCAGCTCACCGCCCTGGCTTCGGTGCTGGCAACGGACCCCTCTTTGCTGCTGCTGGACGAGCCCACCTCCCAACTGGACCCGGTACACAGCCGCAGTTTTTTGGAGCAGCTTCTCCGGCTTCACCGGGAAAACAACATGACGGTGCTGGCGGTGCTCCATCAGCCGGAAAGCATCTTCTTCCGGGCGGACCGGGTGCTGGTGCTGGAACAGGGCAAACTGCTGTTTTCCGGCACCCCGGAAGAAACCGCCGACTTTTTAGGGGAACGGAACCATCCTTTGTTTTCCGCCCTTCCTGCCGGGTGCCGGGCAGTTCGGGTGCTGGGTTATCCGGCGTCCAGAGGAAAAGAGCCTTTGCAGGAAAAAGATCTTGCCCGGCTGACGGCTACCCCTCTGCCGGCTGCTTCGCCAAAACAGCCCCTGCTGACTCTGAAAGAGGTGACGGCAGGGTATCCCGGCCAGCCTCGTCCGGTACTCCGGGAGGTAGACATGACCCTTTCCGCCGGGGAAATCTTTGTACTGCTGGGCGCCAACGGCTGCGGCAAAACCACCCTGTTAAAGGCGGTGGCGGGACTGGTGCCGTTGCTTTCCGGCAGTATTCAGCTGGAAGGGGAGAAGTCCAGCCTTTGGCGTCCCACCGCCTTTGCTCAGGCAGGGTATCTTCCCCAGGACCCCATGGAACTGTTTGATGCCGACCGGCTGGAGGAGGATTTGACCGCCTACGGCAAAACCCGGGGCTGGACGGAAGGGGAGATGGAAGGACTGTTGGAACAACCTCTGTTTTCCCCGCTAAAACAAGTCTGGACTCAAAACCCCTTGGATCTCTCCGGGGGACAGCGACAGTTGGCAGCGCTGGCTAAGCTGATGCTTAAGCGCCCCAAATTGCTGCTGCTGGACGAGCCTGGTAAGGGCCTGGACGCCGCCGCTTCCGCCCGGTTGGGAGAGCGGCTCACCAAGCTGGCACAGGAGGGCATCGCCATTCTCCTTTCCTGCCATGACCCGGACTTTGCCGCCCGGTACGGCCACCGCTGCGGCTTTCTCTTTCACGGCCAGTTGCTGCCTGCTCAGCCGCCGGAAGAATTTTTTGCCGGGAACCGGTTTTACCTTACTTCCTTGCAGCAATACTTTCCGGCGAAAAGGCGGATCGCCCTGCTGTCTCAGCAGCTTGGCAGAAAGGAGGGGCGGCCATGAACCGATTTCGGAAATTGCTGCCCTGGCTGCTGCTGGGAGGCATGACGGGATGTATTTTGGCGCTGACCTTTCTTTCCGGCTTGACCCAGTATTACACATTGCTGTTGTTTGGCGGGGCAGGCTGCTGTGTGGCGGCGCTGCTGCTGGCCTTTGAAAACCGCCGCCCCTCGGCCCGGGATCTGATGCCGGTGATGGTGCTGGTGGCCACCGCCAGTTTAGGGCGGGTGGTGTTTTCCTTTTTGCCCCAGGTCCAGCCGGTGACGGTGCTGGTGCTCTGCGCCGGGATCAGCTTGGGACCGGTGCAGGGATTTGTCACCGGGGCGCTGAGCGCAGTGGTGTCCAACCTGATGCTGGGCATGGGTCCCTGGACGTTGTGGCAGATGCTGGCCTGGGGGGTCATCGGTCTGCTGGGCGGCGTTATGGGAAAACTCCGGCTGCGGAGAAAGTGGCTGGTTTGTGTGGCGGCGGTGGTGTCCGGCTTTTTATACGGCTGGATTGTGGACATCTGGACCGTTGCCTTTTACGGGGAAGGGATTTCCCTGGAATTATTTTTCACGGTATACGGAGCCGCCACTCTCTTTAACGCCCTCCACAGCGCCGGAAATTTAGTCTTTGCCCTGTTGCTTTATCCCATCGTTTGCAAAAAACTGGATCGGGTGGTCAAAAAGTACGGTCTTGGCAGCTTCAGCTAACAGAGTTTCATATACTGTTTGTTTTTGCGATTGAGTTTTTCATTGGTTTTAGGGGTGTGGCAGCCTCTCTTTCCAGAAACTCAATCGTAATTTTCTTTTCTATGTGCAGTAAGAGAAAAAGACGCTTACTTTTGAAATGGAAACATCAGGGAGAGCCACTGGGATTCTGTGATGCTGCCAAGATAGGAGGGTACCTTTTCTTGATGGAAAAACCTACGCAAAGCATTTTCTTCGTAGGGTATCCCAACCAGTTTTTGTTCCAGCATCGCTATGTCTTGTTTCCCGATGAAGTCGCCGGAAAAGCGGCAGGATTTCAGTCTGTTTTGATTTAGCTGTAAATTCACTTGAAATTCTCCCGCCGGAAAGCGCTGTCGGGTGGAAAAATCCATGGAGGGATTTCTGCCGTAGTTCCATTCCCAAGTCCCGTATTTTTCCGTCATGAGCCGCTGCACGGCCTGCTCTGAAATAGACCCCTTTTCCGCCGAAAAGTAGGTGGTAAGGTGTTCCGTCAATGCCTGCAAAAAATCGGCAACGTT
>CAZWNI010000080.1:0-6280 GCA_964635385.1 uncultured Oscillospiraceae bacterium | reverse complement strand
GCTTTCGTCTTTTCATAACTATCAACGCAGCCGGTGGAAACGCCGGCTGTTTTTTTGTGAGGGGAAGCCGGTGGGAGGCTTTTGCTGGGAGGGGCAGGCGGCTTTTTCCGGGCCGGAATCCCTTTCCGTCCATGCCGCCAGATTTCTAGTTCACATCTTTGGCCGCCTGTGCTATAATAAATCCAACTGAATTCAACCTTCGGAGGTGCCCTATGAGCCATTCCCTTTCCCCCAAGCCTCTGCCGTATCTGAAACTGTTCGCCCTTTCCCTGGTGCTGGCAGGGCTGATTTTCCTTCCCTTCCTGATTATGGACGGGGGATACTTTTTCTATTACGGCGACTTCAACGTCCAGCAGATTCCCTTTTATCTCCACGCCCATGAGTACCTCACCGAAGGCCCCATTGGCTGGGACTGGGGCACCGATCTGGGCAGCGGCTTTGTGGGCAGTTACTCCTTCTACCTGCTGGGAAGCCCCTTTTTCTGGCTGAGTATGCTGCTGCCGGTGGAGTGGGTGCCCTTTGCCATGGCCCCTTTGCTGATGCTGAAGTTTGCCGCCGCCTCCCTGACCGGCTACGGCTATCTGAAACGCTTCACCAAGCGGGATTCCACTGCCGCCATGGGGGCGCTGCTCTACGCCTTTTCCGGCTTTCAGCTCTACAACGTGTTTTTCAACCACTTCCATGAGGCGGTGATTGTGTTCCCCCTGCTGCTGATTGCCATGGAGGAAACCATGATCAACCGGCGGCGGGGCTGGTTTGCCCTGGCGGTGGGTCTGTGCGGCATTGTAAACTACTATTTCTTCTTCGGCCAGGTGATTTTCTGCCTGATCTACTTTATGCTGCGCTGTTTCTCCCGGGATTTCCGGCTGACCATCTCCGGCTTTTTGGCCCTGGTGGTGGAAGCGGTGCTGGGGTTGCTGCTGAGCTGCTGCCTGCTGCTGCCCAGCGCCATGATGGTGCTGCAAAATCCCCGGCTGGACAGCATCTTGCTGGGGTACGACGCCTTGTTCTACGACAAAGTCCAGCGGTACGGCTTGATTTTGCAGAGCCTGTTCTTCCTGCCGGACATTCCCGCCCGTGCCAACTTCTTCCCGGAAAGCAGCGCCCGGTGGGCCTCGGTGAGCGCCTATCTGCCCCTGTTCTCCATGACCGGGGCAGCGGTGTACTTTAAGAGCTACAAAAAGACCTGGCTGAAGCGGCTGCTCACCGTCTGCGCCGTCATGGCCTTTGTGCCCCTGCTGAACAGCCTGTTTTCCATGGCCAACACCGAGTATTATGCCCGGTGGTTCTATATGCCGATTCTCATGCTCTGCCTGGCCACCGTCATCAGCCTGGAGAACGTTCAGGTTTCCTTCCGCAGCGGCATCAAATTCTGCTCCGTGGTAGTGGCGCTGTTTTTGATTTTGGGAATCTTTCCCAGCTACGGCGAGGACGGGGAGCTGGAATTTTTCAGCATGACCAACTTTCCCGACCGGTACTGGGCCTATATGGCCATTGCCGCAGCCAGCCTGGTGCTGGTGTGGCTGCTGTTAAAGCTGCGGGGGAAGCTGCATTGGAAGCAGTTCATGCAGGTCACCACCCTCTGCGTCTGCGTGGTAATCTTCGGGGAAGGGGTGCTTCTGCTGGGCCTGGGCCGCAGCCACGGGGACGACTACACCGCCCTTACGGATCAGGGCATTGCCCTGTCTGAGCCCTTTGATCTGGATTCCGGCTACTTCTTCCGGGTGGACGAGGACGGCCTGCTGGACAATGCCCCCATGAACTGGGGCTATTCCACCATTCAGTGCTTCCATTCGGTGGTGGAAGGCTCCATTATGGAGTTTTACGATTTCATCGGGATAAGCCGGGACGTGGCCAGCCGCCCGGATCTCAGTTACTTCGGGCTGCGGGGGCTGACCAGCGTGCGCTACTGCTTTGTCCAGTCCGGGGAGGAGGACCCCGATCTGCCGGGCTTTACCTACCTGAACACCCAGAACGGCCTGGACATCTACCAAAACGACTATTTTATCCCCATGGGCTTTACCTACGACAAATACATTACCCGCACCCAGCTGGAAACCTATTCGGAGGAAACCAGGGATCGGGTGATGCTGGAGGCGATCTGCCTGTCCGATGAGGACGCCGCAATCTACGGAAGCCTGATGGAACAGCAAAGCGACTATGCCCGGGTGAACGTGGGAGAAGCCGAATATCTGGCCAACTGCACCGAACGGGCGGCCTCCTCCTGCGACAGCTTTACCTGGGACCACACCGGCTTTGAAGCCACCATCTCCCTGGACGCCGCCAACCTGGTGTTTTTCTCGGTGCCCTACGATGAAGGGTGGAGCGCCACCGTCAACGGACAGCCGGTGGAAATCGTCCAGGCCAACATAGGCTTTATGGCGGTGCTGGTGCCGGCAGGGGACAGCACCATCACCTTCACCTACCAGACCCCCGGCATGACCCAGGGCCTGGTTCTCACCGGCGTCGGCGGCGGTCTGCTGGTGCTTTGGCTGGCCGCCTGGCTGGTGCTGCGGAGAAAGGACCCGGCTCGGTATGCCGTGCTGCCCGGCCGGCACCGCAGCGAGGTTTTCCTGCCGGTGAAACCCGCCGCCGGGGAGCGGTACCTGAAATGGCGGTACGGCCCCGGACAGAAAGAGGCAAAAAGGCTCTGGAAGGAACCCTCCAGGGAAGGAGAGGAGAAGGAGGAAAACCGTGAGTGAGAGAGCGCCTTTGGCGGTGGGGAAAAAAGAACTGGATTCTTACCAGGGCTGCCTGCTGGGCGGAGCGGTGGGGGACGCTTTGGGGTATGCCGTGGAGTTTACCCTGGAAAAAGAGATTTTCCGCACCTACGGCCCACGGGGCATCACCCAGTACCAGTTGACCCAGGGGGTGGCGGAAATTTCCGACGACACCCAGATGACCCTCTTTACCGCCACGGCCCTGCTGGCCGCCGACGCCAGAGCCGTCTTGCAGGGGGGTCAGCCGGATTACCTTTCCGCACTCTGCCAAAGTTACCGGGAATGGCTGCAAACCCAGTTGGAGTCCTATCCCATGGACCCGCCGCCCCAAGTTTCCTGGCTTTCCAACCTGCCCCAGATGTTTCACGCCAGGGAACCGGGCCGAAGCTGCATCACTGCCCTGAGCAAAGAGGTGCAGGGCAGTCTCCAACACCCCATCAATGACAGTAAGGGCTGCGGCGGGGTAATGCGGGTGGCTCCCATCGGCCTTTATCTGGGAGGAAAAGGAAGGAACCCCCAGGAAATGGCTCTGCTTGGCGCTCAGGCGGCGGCGCTGACCCACGGCCATCCCCTGGGCTATCTTCCGGCGGCGGCGCTGGTGCATCTGGTCCATCTGGCGACCCATACGCCGGGGATCTCCCTGAGGGAAGCGGTGCAGGAGATGAGGGAATCCATTGGGCGGCAGTTTACCGGAACGCCTTATCTGCCGGACTTCCTTGCCCTGGTGGACCGGGCAGTGGAGCTGTCCCAATCCGAAATGGAGGACCTGAAAGCAATCCACCGGCTGGGCGAGGGCTGGGTGGCGGAAGAGACCTTAGCCATCGCTCTATACTGCGCCTTAAAATATCCGGATCATTTTGAAAAAGCCATTGTGGCTTCGGTGAACCACAACGGGGACAGCGATTCCACCGGCGCCGTCACCGGGAACATCTTGGGAGCGTACCTGGGCAAAAGCGCCATTCCGGACAAATTCCTGGAACGCCTGGAGCTAAAAGAGGTGATTTTGCAGGTGGCGCAGGATCTGTATGACGGTGGGGTACTGTCCGCCGAAGGACGGCAGAAATACGAATGCGCCGCCCTTCCCTCCTCCTGGGAGAGGGGGGACAGGGGGCGGTAACGCCAACCCTTTTGAGACGCCCCCGTCTTCTTGTGCCGGGGCGGCAAAAAAGTTGCATTTTCCCTGGGACTGAGCTATAATAAATCATAACATTGAATTTGACAAAGGAGGGCAGAACCGTGCCCAAGCTGGAAGATACCGAGCCGGTGTACCTTTATACCGACGGCGCCTGCTCCGGCAATCCCGGCCCCGGAGGCTGGGGAGCGATTTTAGAGTACAAAGGGGTGCGCAGGGAACTTTCCGGCGGGGAGCCTGCCACCACCAACAACCGCATGGAGCTGACCGCTGTAATCAAGGGGCTGGAAGCCCTCAAGCGCCCCTGCCGGGTGATCCTCACCTGCGACAGCCGGTATGTGCTGGATGCATTGCGGCTGAAATGGGTCCACCGCTGGCGGGACAAAGGCTGGATGCGCACCAAAACCGAACCCACCCCCAACGCCGACCTTTGGGCCAGACTGCTGGAGCTTTATGACATTCACCTGTTGGAGTACCGCTGGGTGCGGGGCCATAACGGCCACCCGGAAAACGAGCGCTGCGACGCCATGGCGGTGGCCCAGGCCAAAAAGTACGGCATGAAGTAAACAGGAAAGGAAGGGTTTCCCAGATGGAAAGCAAAACCAGTATGGTGGTTCGTTATCAGGAAACGGATCAGATGGGCATCGTCCACCATTCGGTGTACCCCATTTGGTTTGAAGCGGCCCGCACCGATTTCATCGCCCAGGCGGGAATGCATTACCGGGATATGGAGCAGGCAGGGGTGTGGCTTCCCTTGAAAAGCCTGACCTGCCAGTTTATCCACGGCGCAAAGTATGAGGACGTGGTGACGGTGACCACCAAGGTGACCAATCTGACGCCGGCAAGGCTGGAATTTTCCTATCAGGCGGAAAACCAGGACGGGGTTCTGCTGGCTACCGGCACCACCCTCCACGGGTTCACCACGCCCCAGCTAAAACCAATCAGCCTGAAAAAACACTTCCCCCAGTTTTGGGAAGTGATTGCGAAAGCGGCCGAACTGACCTCCCGGTGAGGTTTTTGCGGCGGGAAGCGAAAGGCCGGTCATGGTTCCGAAAAAAGAGATCCACAGAGACTTTCCTCTGTGGATCTTATTTATAACTGCATCATTCCAGCCTTTTTTCCCCTGACCTTTGGGTTTTGCATTACCGGCAGATCAGTACGCCGTAACCGTTTTTCCGGCGGTACAGCACCTTGGTGTCCCCGTCCTCGTCCAGATATACGAAGAAGGAGTGGCCCAGCATCTCCATCTGGACAATGGCCTCGTCGTCGGTCATCATCATCAGCTCCACCCGCTTGGTGCGCTGAATGTTTTCGCTGGGTGCGTCGTCCTCCCAGTCGCTTTCCTGAGCCAGTTCCTCCATGGCGCTGGCCAGGCTGTCCAGGCCGCTTTTGCGCTTTTTATCCACCAGGCTGGTTTTGAGTTTGCGGAGTTTCCGCTTTAGGTCGTCGACCGCCATGTCGATGGCAGGCTGAATCTTGTTGGCCAGCGCTTCTCCACGGATAAAGCTTCCGGCGTCCACCACCGTAATGTCGCACTGATAGTCGCCGCTGTGCTGACGGGTCAGGGTGACGTTGAAGGCCGCCGTCTGGGGGAGCATTTTCTCCACCCGTTGCAGTTCCTTGGCGATGCCGTCCTTGGCGCCCTGCTTTAATTCAAAGCCTCTTGCAGAAATGTTAATCATAAACTTCGACCTCCTTGCTCTCCCCGGTTCTGTGTCCGGGGAAGGGTTCTGCTTATATTATACAAAATTTACGCCGAAATTACCAGCCATTTTTGTAAAAAATTTTCCCTGGGGAAAAGAAGCAGGATTTTCTCTTTTTAGGGCAGACGGTAGGAGAATAGAGCCGATCCAATTTGTTTTTTGAAAAATTGCACCCTTTCGTGCCAAAAGGAGGGCGTTTCCGCCTATGGGTGAAGGGGTGTTTTCGCCCCTTGTCCATCTCACCCCGCCTGCTTTGGAAAGGAGCGCACTGATGAAACAAGAAATGGTACTCAACCTCTACGTCCGCATTCCCGATCAACTGCTGGTCACCCTGTTGGAGGACGGCATGGATCTCACCGACGTCTACCTGCTGGGGTATCTCCGCCGGGGCCTTCACGGCCAGGGCTACAGCTTCCAGGGAGACCGGTTCCTCTCCGGCCTGCTTCACATCAACCCCCGGCAGATCCAGCGGCACATTCGCAAGCTGGAGGAGAAGGGCTACCTGATCCGCCGCCATGACCAGCGTGCCATGGGACACCGCCAAATCTACCTGACCCCCAAAACCGAAGCCCTGTTCGGCACCCTCCGTTCCTGCTGACTTTTTAACAGCCCCCGCAAACCTATGTGGAAAACTCCGTGCCTGCCGGAACCGCCTTGGGGGAAACCGTTGGTTGAAGTTCAAAAGTTTTCAACATCATCATTGTTGAAACCGTTGAAAAGACCAA
>CAZWNI010000079.1:0-6286 GCA_964635385.1 uncultured Oscillospiraceae bacterium | reverse complement strand
ACCGGAACACCCTGGTGTACCGGCTGGAGAAGATCAAGAAGCTCACCGGGCTGGATCTGCGGGAATTCGACCACGCCATCATCTTCAAGATCGCTTTGATGGTGCGCAAGTATTTAGATGCCTACGCAGAGGGCGGCGCCGCCTCCGGAAACAGTCAGAATTAAAGCGACAATACCTTAGCGAAAAAGGACTGACTCCATGATAGAATTAAAGGATGTATCCCTGAAATACGATAAGGATACCGTAGCGCTGAATTGTGTCAACTTTACGGTAAAACAAGGGGAATTTGTGTTTATCGTCGGGGCTTCCGGCGCCGGCAAAAGCTCTATTATCAAGCTGCTGCTTCGGGAAAAGGTGGCCACCAAGGGTACCGTTCTGGTCAATGGCTACGACCTGGGGAAGATCTCAAACAGACAAATCCCGGAATTTCGCCGCACCTTAGGGGTGGTGTTTCAGGATTTTCGTCTGATCCCTACCTTAAATGTGTTTGATAATGTGGCCTTTGCCCTGCGGGTGACCAACACATCTTCCCGGTATATCCGAACCCGGGTTCCTTATATTTTGGATTTGATGGAACTTTCCGGCAAAGCCAAGCGTTACCCTCATGAGATCTCCGGCGGGGAACAGCAGCGTGTGGCTTTGGCCCGGGCGCTGGTCAACGACCCGCCTCTGATTATTGCAGATGAACCTACCGGCAACGTGGACCCTGCTTTAAGCTGCGAAATTGTGCAGCTTTTGCAGGAGATCAATAAATGCGGCACCACCGTTCTGATGGTCACCCATCAGCATGAATTGGTACGCCAATTCGGCGGCCGCACCCTGCGGGTGGATCATGGGCAGATCGTATTTGATGATTTTGTCTTGGGAGGAACGCATGAAGGCGAATAGTTTCGGATACCTGCTCAAGCAGGGACTCCATAATCTTTGGGCCAACCGAATGATGACGCTGGCCAGCGTGGGAGTGCTCAGCGCCTGCCTGATTATTGTGGGCTGCGCAGTGCTGCTGGTCGGCAACATCAACAGCATGGTAAGTTATGTGGAAGACCAAAATGAAATGATGGTCTTTATCTACGATGAGGACGAAGTCCCCACAGGTGAATCAACTACCACCATCATTGTAATCCCGGAAGACACCGGGGTGTCCGCCAGTGCCTGGGGCTATGTGGACGGCATTAACTATGGGGAAGAGGACGACACCTTTGTTTCCCAGTACGGCGTCTTTACCGATGCCGACCACGATGGGTATGACGACTACACAGATTATTATTTTAACTTTGTAGACGAAGACCAGGACGGCTACGACGACAACAGCGGATTGTATTTCGGTTTTCCAGATGGATATGACCCTTCGCAGTATGAGGTGACAGTCAACGGCATCACCTCGGAGGAAGCCGAGGCCAACCGGGAAAACTATGTAGCGCAGCTGCAGGCGGAAATTGAAGCCATGGACAACATTGCGTCCGTGACCTATCAGTCCAAGGAAGAAGGAATGCTTTCCCTGCGGGAGCAGGTGGGAGAAGAGTATTACGATCTGTTTGATGACGACTACATTTACGGCGAGGACAACAATCTGCCGGATTCCTTTATTGTAACGGTGATTGATTTGTCCTTGCTGGAAGAAACCATCGAAGAGATTTCTCAGTTGGACGAGGTTTATTCCATTCAGGCCTCAACCCAGGTGGCTTCCACGATGACGACCTTGCGGCAGGTCATTAACGTGGTGAGCTGGGCTATCGTGGCGGCGCTGGTGGTGGTGAGCCTGGTGATTATCACCAACACTATCCGGGCCAGCATTTACAGCCGGCGCAAGGAAATCAACATTATGAAATATGTGGGCGCCACCAACGCCTTTATCCGGCTGCCCTTTATTGTGGAGGGTATCTGCCTGGGCATTATTGCGGCGGCCATCTCCTTCGGACTGGTCAGCGCCGGGTACTGCTATCTGCTCAACGCCGGCTCCGCTTCCATTTCCGACGGCTGGGTGCAGCAGCTCTTCGGCCAGATGATCCCCTTTGAAAACATTGCCTGGGGACTGGCGTTCTTGTTCCTGGCAGCCAGCGTTTTGCTGGGTGTACTGGGAAGCTTGATCAGCGTTCGCAAACACATCAAAGTATAAATCCGATGTAAAAAAACCGATGCAGGATTGATGAAAGGAAAGGAAGTTTCGCATGATTTGCAGAAACAGTCATCTTGCCCGGAGGCTGTTGGCGATGGTGCTGACGGTGTGTATTTGCTTCACCGGAATGACGTGGCTGGCAGACCCGTCTGCGGTGCGGGCGGACGAGACTTCAGATCTCCAGGCTCAAATCGCCGATTTGGAGGCGCAGCTTCAAGAAGCGCAGGAGCAGGCGGCCGCTTTGCAGGACGAGATTGACGCACAGCAGGAGATACAGGATAACCTGACATCTCAAATCGAAACCATACAACAACAGGTGACCCTGTATCAGCAGCAGATTGATGCGTTGGAGGTTCAGATCGAGGAACAAAACCAGCAGATCGAATCCCTCAACGCCCAGATTCTCCAGGCACAGACCCGGCAGCAAGAGGTCAAGGAGCTGTTTCATCAGCGAATGCTGGCGCTTTATCTGGAGGGGAACACCTCCACTTTGGAGCTGCTGCTGGGGGCGAAGTCCTATTCGGATTTTCTGACCCGCAGCCAGTACATGAGCAGCCAGGCCAGCAGCGACCAGGCTATGTTAGATGAACTGCTTGCCTTGGAAACCCAGATAAATGAGAATCTGGCTGAGGTGGAATCCACCCTGAGTTCGCTGGAAGCCAACCAGGCTGAGTTGGAATCCCTGCAAGCGGAGCAGGACGCCAAGATTGCGGAATTACAGACCTTGCAGCAGCAGTCTGAAGCCGAAGAAGCGAGCTTGCTGCAGTCTCAGGAAGCCTATAACCAGGACGCAGAGCAGTACCAGGAAGAATTGGATCGGGCCAATGCCGAATTGGAAGCCATTGCCCGGGCCAACGCCAACAAATACGCCAGTGCGCTCCAGTCCTCCGAGAGCAGCACTTCTTCCAGTACAAGCAGTTCCAGCAGCAGCGGGAGTTCCAGCAGCAGTGTTTCCACGTCGGGAGATGGGAGCTATCTCTGGCCCTGCGCCAGCTACACCATTTCTTCCTATTACGGTTACCGTTCAGGCAGTATGCACCGGGGCATTGATATTTCCGCCTCCGCCGGCACCGATATTTATGCTTCCAAATCCGGGGTTGTTGTGGTGTCCATGATGGGATATTCCGGCTCCGGGTTCGGCGGGTACGGCAATGTGATTATGATTCAGCACAGCGACGGCACCTATACATTATATGCACACTGCCAGACAAGATATGTCTCGGTGGGGGACGTGGTAACCCAGGGCCAGGTGATTGCGGCGGTGGGCAGCACCGGCAATTCCACCGGCAACCACCTGCACTTTGAGATTCGGACTGGGGTTTCTTCCAGCACTACGGTAGACCCCATGAATTATTTCTAAAAATCTCCGGAAAGAAAAATTGGAGGATTGTAAACCTATGAGAACGGGAAAGCGCGCCGGTCTGCGGCTGCTTTCACTGCTGACAGCCGCCTGTCTTTGTTTGAGCGCTTTTTGTCTGAGCGTTTTGGACACCCCAGAGCTGGTGCAGGCAGATGAAACCAGCGATTTGCAGCAGCGGAATCAGGAGCTGGAAGCCCAGCGGGAGCAGGCACAGCAGCAGATTGATGAACTGCAGCAGCAGATTGACGAGCAGCAGGCTCTGCAAGATGATCTGCAAAGCCAGATCGAAGCGGTGGAGCAGCAGGTCACCCTGTATCAGGAGCAGATCGACGGATTAGATGTCCAGATTCAGGAACAAAACGATAAGATTGATTCCTTGAATGCCCAGTTAAAACAGGCCCAGCAGCGCCAAGATGAAGTGAAGGAACTCTTCCATAGCCGAATGCTGGCGCTGTATTTGGAGGGCAACACCTCCACCTTGGAACTGCTGCTGGGGGCGAAATCTTATGCGGATTTTCTCACCCGCAGCCAGTATGTGGACAGTTTGGCGGCCAACGACCAGGCCATGCTGGACGAATGGTTGGAATTGGAAAACCAGATCAACGCCAGTATGGCGGAAGTGGAAGAAACCAAAGCTTCTCTGGAGACCAACCAGGCGCTGCTGGAAAGTCTGAAGGCGGAACAGGACGCTAAAATTGCAGAATTGAGCGAACTGCAAAGCCAGTCCGAAGCCGCCGAGGCGGAGCTGCAAAGCAGCCAGGAATCCTTGTTGTCAGATATTGAAGAATATCAGGCGGAGATCGACGCCAACAACGCCCAGATCGAAGAAATTGCCCGTGCCAATTCCAGCAAGGTAGATACCAGTACCATTCAGGCCGACAGCGGAACCTATCTCTGGCCCTGCGCCAGCTATACCATCTCTTCCTATTACGGTTACCGTTGGGGCAGTATGCACCGGGGCATTGATATTTCCGCCTCCGCCGGCACCGACATTTACGCTTCCCGCTCCGGGGTAGTGGTGGTTTCCATGATGGGGTATTCCGGCTCCGGCTTTGGGGGCTACGGCAACGTCATCATGATCCAGCATGACGATGGAACCTACACCATGTACGCCCACTGCCAGTCCCGTTATGTGTCGGTGGGAGATGTGGTAAGCCAGGGACAGGTAATTGCAGGGGTAGGCAGCACCGGCAACTCTACCGGCAACCACCTGCACTTCGAGATTCGAATGGGTGTTTCCTCCAGCACGACAGTCAATCCCATGAATTATTTCTAAGCATTTCGGCAAAGTATTTGGAGCGCCCTTTTTCCTTCGTGGAGGAAGGGCGCCCTTTTTTCGGTAAGTTAAGAAAAGGAGAGGGTGTTATGAATCGAAAAGTTTCCCTGGGAGCAGCTCTGGCTTTTGTGTTTATTGCGGCGGCGGTGGCGATGTGCATCACCATGCTGATCTCCAGAGACGTCTTTAACCAGAAGATCAGCAATGTGGAACAGCAGGAGCAGATGTACCAGAAAATCCAAAAGATTGACCAGGTGGTCAGCGAGAATTCCATGTACGATGTGGACAGCGAAACCCTGCTCAATGCCATTGCACAGGGAGTGGTGTCCGGAATAGGGGACTCCTATGCGGAATACTACTCCAGCAGCGAATATCAAAAGCTGTTAGATGAACAGAGCGGCGATGTAGTGGGGATTGGCGTGCAGCTTCAGGAAGACAGTTCCGGGGATTACGGGACGATAGTTCTGGTAGATGCCGATTCTCCGGCGGAATCTGCGGGATTGCAGGCCGGGGACTTGATCTTGGAAGTGGACGGCGTTTCGGTGCTGGGAATGGAAGTGGACGAAATTTCAGACGCCTTAAAGGGGGAAAAGGGCACCACAGTGAGCTTGGTGTACCGGCGCAACGGCAGTGATTCCACCGTGGAGATTACCCGGCGGCAATACTCCCAGTCCACCGTTACTTATCAGGTGATTGATGGAGACATTGGTTATCTGCGAATCAGCAGCTTTGATGAGGATACGCCTTCCCAGCTTAACGATGCCTTAAACAGCCTTCAGGCTCAGCAGGTGCGGGGTTTGGTGATAGATGTTCGGGACAATACCGGCGGAGATACCAGCAGTTGTACCGAATGCCTGGATCAGCTTTTGCCGGAAGGTGTGCTGGGGTACACCCGCACCAGCAGCAGCGGTCAGCGGCAGATTCTGGCTACATCAGACGACAGTGAAATTGATCTCCCCATGACGGTGTTGATAAACGAAAACACCGCCGGCATGGCGGAATTGTTTGCGGCTGCCATTCGGGATTATGATAAAGGGGATTTGGTGGGAACCACCACCTACGGTAAGGGGGTGCTGCAAACCCTGTATGCCTTGGGTGACGGCAGCGCTATCCAGCTCACCACCGCCTACTTCGATCCGCCGGCCAGTGATAATTTTGACGGTGTGGGCTTGACTCCGGATTATGAAGTTTCGCTGGGACGGGATCAGTTGGCCACCATGGGTACAGTGGACGGCGACGATCAGTTGTCCAAAGCAGTGTCGGTGCTGCGCTCCTCTTGGTTGTAAGATGATTTGTTCAGTAAAGAATGGGAAAACCTGCCTGACTTCGGGCGGGTTTTCTTTTTTACACGGGGTTTCGGCGGAATTTTCATTTTTTCGGAACGATTGCAAAAAAAGAAGAAAAATACGACGACTTTCCAAAAGAGGGTTGACAACAGAGGAAAGAGATGGTAAGATAACATGCGTTGTCGCAGCGGTTCGAAAGAAGTCAAGCGAAACTCAAAAAAGTTTCGAAAAAAGACTTGACAACAGCG
>CAZWNI010000078.1:0-6392 GCA_964635385.1 uncultured Oscillospiraceae bacterium | reverse complement strand
ATGGGATAAGAAAAACGCAAAAAAATGAAAAAAGGTATTGACAACCCCTGATTCTTATGGTACAATCACTGTTGTTGGCTCGCCGGGTCGTTTGGGGTCGCTTGTCCAACAGCAATAATGATTGGGATATCGCCAAGCGGTAAGGCACTGGATTCTGACTCCAGCATTCCGAAGGTTCGAATCCTTCTATCCCAGCCAGGAAAGGGGTTGCCGTAACTCCTGCTTTTGCAAATTCAATCCGCTTCTTATCTAACTAACCTCCTGTATAAGATGCTTTTAGGTCGTTGAATTTGCAAAGATAAAAAGCAAGAGCCTGTGTTTGAATGAGAACACAGGCTCTTGTTAATATCCCCAGGCTGCCCCCGGTTTTGCCGGGGGCTTCAGCTTGTGGAAAAAGGTTCCTGATGTTTCCGGATTGACCCGCCCTCGGCTCTACGCCGTTTGGCGGGCGGATTCCGATTCGTTATTTCCACAACTTTTTTCACAACAATAAGGTGAAAAAAGAGTTTTTATAACAAAATGATTTCCATTGCGGGGGCTTTGCCCCCTGCGCCCCCACAAGCCTTTGAAAAGGCTTGACCTAAACTTTACTTTTTCTACAGCCTGAACCGGTTATCCCGATTTTGTTTCAACAAAAGCCTTCGGCTCAATCTGCCTTCCCCTGAACGCCCAATGTGACAAAATTGTAAGGTACCGGCCCGAAATGTAAGGTAAACCCATGGCAACAGGACTTGCCGCCTGGTATACTTGGAATTGTCAGGAAACAAAAGCGCCGCCGGAGACAGGTCACCTGTCCCCAGCCCTTCGGCGCCGGAAAAAACGTTTCCTTGGGTAAAACTGCCCAGTTAATGAAGGAGATGACAATGATGAGTATTTTAGAAGTACGAGGACTGAAAAAAGTCTATACCACCCGCTTTGGCGGCGCCCATGTCCAGGCGCTCACCGATGTGACCTTTACCGTGGAGGAAGGGGAGTATGTGGCCATCATGGGGGAATCCGGCTCCGGAAAAACCACCCTGCTGAACATCTTGGCCGCTTTGGATAAACCGACCTCCGGAGATGTGCTGCTGGATGGAAAAAGCCTTCCCTCTATTTCTGAGCGGCAGTTGGCGGCTTTCCGCCGGGATCATCTGGGGTTTGTGTTCCAGGACTTCAACCTGCTGGACACCTTCTCCATTCAGGACAATATCCTGCTGCCCCTGGTGCTGGCCGGCGCCCCCTACCGGGAGATGATGGACCGCCTCACTCCCCTGGCCCACCAACTGGGGATTACCAACCTGTTGAAAAAGTACCCCTACGAGGTTTCCGGCGGCCAGAAACAGCGCACCGCCGTGGCCCGTGCCCTAATCACCCAGCCCCGGCTGGTGCTGGCGGACGAACCAACCGGCGCACTGGACTCCAAGTCCACCGACAGCCTGCTGGAGCTGTTCAATGAGGTCAACCTCCAGGGACAGACTATCCTCATGGTGACCCACTCGGCGAAGGCTGCCAGCCACGCCGGACGGGTGCTGTTCATTAAGGACGGCATGGTGTTCCACCAGATCTACCGTGGGGGCTGCACCCTCCAGCAAATGTACCAGAAAATTTCCGACACCTTGACTACGCTGACCGCAGGGGGTGGGGAAAATGGGTAAATTCTTCTATTCCCGGCTGGCCCTGCAAAACATCTGCAAAAACGGCCGGTTTTATTTCCCCTATCTGCTGGCGTTTTTGGGCTGCGTCTGTGGAATGTACCTGATCCTTGCCCTCTCCTCCGATTCAGACCAGCTTCGTGGCGGGGAGTATGTGGAAATATTTATGAACTTCGGTTCTGTGGTTGTGGGGCTGTTTGCCGCCATCTTCCTGTTTTACACCAACAGCTTTCTCATTAAGCGCCGGAAACGGGAACTGGGGCTTTATAACATTCTGGGCATGGAAAAGCGGCACATTGCCAAAGTGCTGTTTTTGGAGAGCTTTTACATTGCCTTTACCGGCATTGCAGTGGGGCTTGTTCTGGGGGTAATCCTGGATAAGCTGATGATTTTGCTGATTTCCGCCCTCATGCAAGGGGAGGTGCCCTTTGGCTTTTCCATCAGTTGGAACAGTATGTTCATCTGCCTGATCCTGTTTGGGGTTATCTGGGCCTGTACCCTGCTTTACAATCTGGCCCGAATCCGGCTGAGCAAGCCGGTGGAGCTGCTCCGCAGTGAAAACGTGGGAGAGCGGGAACCCAAGACCCGCTGGCTGGTGACCATCTTCGGCGTCCTTTTCCTGGGAGCGGGCTATTCCATGGCGATGCTGATCAACGACCCTGTCGCCTCTCTGGCCCTGTACTTTGGGGCGGTGATTCTGGTGGTGATGGGCACCTACTGCCTGTTCATCGGGGTCAGCGTCTTTGTGCTGAAAGCCCTGCGGAAATGGAAGCGGTTTTACTATAAGCCCCGCCATTTCATCAACGTCTCCGGCATGATCTACCGAATGAAGCAGAACGGGGTGGGCCTGGCCAATATCTGTATCCTTTCCACCATGGTGCTGGTGGCGGTGTCCACTACCGTGTCCCTGTATGTGGGGGTGCAAAGCGGCCTTCCCACCACCGATTTTACCCTGGAGCCATACAGCACCGTGTACTCTGCCGTCTCTGCCAGCTCTATGGAAGAAGCGGCGCAGACTTGCGCCGAGGAACAGGGGCTTTCGGTCACGGATTTTGAGGGGGGAATCTCCCTGGGTGTGACCGTCTCCCTGGAGGACAACAGCGCATTTTACTTCGATTCCGAAACATCTTCCCCCAGTATCCTGGTGCTTCTCACCCAGCAGGAATACAACCGCTCCGCATCTCAGTCGGTTTCTCTTCAGCCGGGGGAGGTGCTGGTTTATGAGCAGATCGGTGAATACAACTACGGCGACGACCTCCAAGATGATTTTTCCATCGGCAGTCTGACCTTTACGAAGGCGGGGGATCTGACGCTCCCCAGTTATCTTCAGCAGGAATACGGCGCATACGCCTACCCTGTTTACTACATTGTAGTGGACTCCTACGACACCTTGGAACAGATCAATCAGATGCAGATGGAGGCTTACGGAGACGACGCCAGCATTTATCAGGGGTACTATCAATTTAATACCGGCGGCACGGAAGAACAGCAGGCGGCAATTCTGAATTCTTTGTGGGACAAAGCCTATGAGAAAATGAAGGAGGACTCGCAGGCAGTAAACGAAGACTGGTCCGGCGGGTTTAGTGTTTCCAATCTGAAAGAAACCCGTACCGAAGCCTACGCCCTGTTTGGCGGCTTCCTGTTTTTGGGGCTGTTTGTAGGGGTTGTGTTCACCCTGGGTGCGGTGCTGATTATTTATTACAAGCAGCTCAGCGAAGGATATGAGGACCAGCGCCGGTACGAAATCCTCCAAAAGGTGGGCATGAGCCGCAGGGAGGTCAAAAGGACCATTCGCTCCCAGGTGCTGATGGTGTTCTTCCTGCCCCTGATTGTAACCGCAGTCCACCTGGTGTTCAACTTCAATATGATGAACCGGATTCTCTCCTTAATGACTTTGGGGACCACGGCCCAACCCGCCAATGCGACCTTCCTGGTTTCCACTTTGATTACCATGGCGGTCTTTTGCGTGATCTATACCTTGGTCTACCTGGTTACTTCCAGGGCTTATCTGCGGATCGTCTCCCCCAAAAAAAGTTAATTTCTTCATTCCCTTATGGAATGGCTCTTTCGTAATCGTTTCCGCCTTGTCCTTGGACAGGGCGGAAACTTTTTAGCAAGGCAACCCCGGCAAACTGAGTTGCGGCAAAGATGGAGGGATATGGCAACTTTCCGTGTTTCGCAATTGGAAGAGCTTTTCATTTTTGCATCACAATGCTGTCACATTTTTTTCAATTTCAATTCTTTTTCCATGGAAACTTTCCAAATTTCAAAGTATATTGAAAAGAATTGACAAGCTAACGATCCTTCGGTATACTGTGCCTAACGACAAAGGGGTTGCGAATCGCAGCCCCTTTTGTTTTTGAAACAGAGAGGAGTGTTGGTATGAAACAACAAGCAACCGCCCGACCCCGCACCCTGATGCGTATGGGCGCAGTGTTGGTAAGTATGGCTATGGCGGCTACCGTGTTTAGTGCCTCCGCCATCTCCACCAATGCGGCGACTGTTACCCAAAGCCGGGTCAGCCAGTTGGAGGAGATGTTCACCACCCTGGATTTGATGGACATCACCATTCCTGAATTACAACAGGCGCTGGAAGAAGGCCGGGTGACATCAGAGGAACTGGTGCAGATGTACCTGGACCGCATTGAAGCCTACGACGACGATTTGGATTTGAATTCTATTATCTCCATCAATCCCGATGCTTTGGAAACAGCCCGGCAACTAGATGAGGAACGGGCCGCAGGGAATGTGAGGGGTCCCCTTCACGGTGTTCCTATCATTATCAAGGATAACTATGACTTAGAAGATATGGCTACCACAGCCGGAGCGGGTGCTTTAGAGGATTCCATCGCCCCAGATGACGCCACGGTGGTGGAACGGCTGGAAGAGGCCGGCGCCATTGTGATTGCCAAAGCAAACCTGTCGGAATTTGCTTTTTCCGGCGCAAATTCCCGGAGTTATGTAGGCGGCACGGTGCATAACGCCTACGACACTTCCCGCACTGCCGCCGGTTCTTCCGGCGGCACGGCGGTGTCCATCACCTCCAACTTTGCAGTGGCAGGCTTAGGCACCGACACCGGCTCGTCCATTCGCCGGCCCTCCAGCTTTTCCAACCTGTACGGTTTGCGTCCTTCCAAAGGCTTGACCAGCATTGACGGGGTGGTGCCCTTAAATGCGGATCAGGACGTCACCGGCCCCATGTGCCGTACCGTAGAGGATCTGGCCATTATGCTGGACGCCATGGCGGGCACCGATGAAGCGGACCGCTACACGGTAGAGGCCGATGCGGACAGCCTGATACCGGAAGGGGGCTATACCTCCTACCTCAACGCCGACGGACTGGAGGGCAAGCGCATTGCCTATATCACCAATTCCTTTGGCTATTATGTTTCCACTTCCTATGACAGCACAACCGGGGAATGGGTGAGTACCGAATTGGACAATCCGGTTGAGCTGAGCGACGATGTACAGGAATTGGTAGAACAGACTCTGAGCGTTCTGGAAGCAGGGGGCGCAGAACTGGTTGATTTTTCAGAGATACTCACCGAAGAACTGATTTTTGAATTAAATGGTGCGGTGAGCAGCGCCAGCTTAAGTGGCAGCAGCGTCTTTGAATGGGATATGTATGAGTATTTCCTGACCTTGGGCGACAACGCCACGATGCACAGCGTGGCCGACATCATTGAAGATGGACGTTATGTTTCTGATTTGAGTTACTACACTACCGCCACAGAGGATCTGGTAAATCCCCGATTCGATGAAGACGGCAACGCCACGGAAGAATATGAGGCAAATTGGGAGGCTCGGCTGAATTTCCGCAATACCATCTCTGAACTTTTGGAAGAGTACGACATTGATGCGGTGATTTATGTTTCCCAAACTGATGTTGCCAGCCTGGAAGAAGAATCTGATTACAACACCAACAACAATGGGGCTTCTTACATGAACAAATTCGGCCCGGTGGCTGGTTTGCCGGAAATGATGATCCCCATGGGCTTTGTGGAAGCCAGTGAGGAAAACGGCTTGACCTCCGATATGCCGTTGGGCATCTCCATGTTCTCCAGCTATGGAAACGAAGCCACCCTGATTGAAATCGCCTACGGCTATGAACAAACCGCCGGGGATTCTATCCGCCAGCAGCCGGAACTGCTTCCTGCGTTGGAAGACGAAGAGCTCAACCTGTTCCTCAGCGATCTGGTGCTGGAAGGCGCAGCCTTGACGGCGGTGGACTACACCGAAACCAGCTATGAAGCGGTGAGTTTAGCCCTGGCAACGGCGGAACTGGTGGACACCTCCGATGTTTCCGCCACCTATCAGGCGGCTTATGACCTGGCCAGCGCCCTTGATGCACTGGTACCTGTTTCAGAGGACAGCAGCGATGCTGCAGATGCAGATGATGCCACCGGCGCCGACGATACCACTGACACCGTCGATGCAGACACCGGCGTTACCGAGGTAGAAGATGCTGCCACCGAAACTGTGGCGGAAGAAACCAAGACGGAAGATGATGTTCCCGTTACCGGGGATAGTCCACAGGATTATGTGTTGGCCGGTACGACCGCAGGAGTCAGCGCCTTGCTGTTGATTTCAGCCGCAATTTGGCGGCTCTATAAGCGGCGTCGCAATTAAAAACAGAGGGAGAAAAGCTCTCCCAAACATAGTTTGAAAGAATAAGATGCTTTTCTGCACCTGCTTCGGCATGGAAACCGGAGCAGGTGCAGTTTTTTAGCAGAGACATACAAAAAGCGCCCTGCCATTTGC
>CAZWNI010000077.1:0-6506 GCA_964635385.1 uncultured Oscillospiraceae bacterium | reverse complement strand
CATAGAGTGCAGGTTAATGTGGAGCATTGGAAGTAGGCCACTATAGTCTATAAGCAGCAGGTGGAATCCCTTCACAGCCAACTCCACACCCAGGAATTGGAACTGGAGTTTTTGCAGCGGAATTTGGCGGATCTGGAGCAGCGCCGGCAGCAGTATACCGTGCTTTTGGAACGGCTGCCGAACCGAACCCAGTCCACTCTTGTTCAGTTGGAGCGGAAACACCAGGAGCTGGAGCAGGAGATGCAGCGTTTGCAGCGGCAGGCAGACTGGACCTTCAGCCGTTTCGGCTGCACGAATTTAGATGAAATGCAGGCGGCAGTGATCCAGGCGGAAGCCAGTCGGGCGGCACAGTCCACCCGGGAAGAAACCTACGAAGCTCTGGTGTCCGGCATGGAGGAAGCCAGGGAGCAGGTCAACGAGCTTCAACAGCAGATTCTGTGGCTGGCTGGGCGTTTCCAACCGGTGGACACCCTGGAGCAGGCAGATCAGCAGATGGAACGGTTAGAGGGCATTCTGGAGGCCGCCGGCGAAGTGCAGACGAAACTGCAAGGATTGAAGGAATTGGATCAAGGCGATTACGCAGACATGACGGTTGCGGGCATGGTGGAGCGGGAAGCACAGCTCAATGAGCAGATCCGGCTTCTGTCGTCGGAAAAGGAACCGGCGCCGCTTAGCGAAGAAGAACTGGAACGGCTCCGCCGCCGGGCTCAACAGGCCGAAGAAGAAGCACAGCAGTGCCGGGAATCCGCCGCATTGCTGCAGCAGGAATGTGTGCAGTTATCGAAGCTGGAAACCCCGGCCCAGTTGGATAACCGTCTTTCCCAGATTCAAGGACAGATCCGGGAAATGGAAAACCGGCTGGGCAGCTTGGAACTGGCCCGTTCGGTGCTGTCCCAGGCAGAAGGGGAGATGCGTCAGAGTTTCGGTCCCTTGCTGAGCCAAAAGACAGGCGAGTTGCTGAAGCGGCTCACCGGCGGAAAATACGACCGGGTGATGATCAGCAAAAACCTGGAGCTTTCGGTGCAGGAAAACCAAAGCGTTATGTCCCGCCCGTGGCAGAGTTTAAGCAGCGGCACCGTGGACCAGAGTTATTTAGCCCTGCGACTGGCGATCAGCGAGCTGTTAGATGAAAAGAACCTTCCGGTGCTGCTGGACGATGTGCTGATCCAATACGATGACCGGCGCACGCAGTTGGCGGTGGAATTTTTGACGGATTACAGCCGTCAGCGGCAGGTTTTGTTCTTTACCTGCCATGGACAGTTGGTCAAGCAGTTCCGGCAGCACAGCCGGAAAGTAAAGGTGTCTGCGATTGGCTCAACGGAAAACTAAATAAAAAAACAGGCAGCCCCGTCAAGTACCACTGGTACCATCGGGGCTGCCTTTTGTAGGAAGGAGAAAAATATGTTGAGAGATTACAGATGATAATAAAGATCCAGATACTCACGGGCAGGTTCTTTCCAACTCAGATCCAGTCCCATGTCATGGGTAACCACAGTGCGCAGTTGATCTTTCCGCTCGTTGTAGAACCAAATGGCCGTCTTAATGGAGTTGAGCATATCGTGGGCGTTGTAGGTCTTGAAGGTGAATCCTCTGCCTTCGCCGGTTTCTACATCAATGGGCTGCACGGTGTCGAACAGGCCGCCGGTTTCCCGCACGATGGGCAGGGTGCCATACCGCATGGCAATCAACTGGCTTAAACCGCAGGGCTCGCTCTTGGAGGGCATCAGGAAGAAATCCGCAGAAGCGTAAAGCTGCTGCGCCAGCACCGGGTCAAACATAATGTTGGCGCTCATCTTGCCGGGGTTCTCCCAAGCCAGACGATGGAACAGATTTTCAAACCGTTCTTCCCCAGTGCCGATGACTACAAACTGAATGGGCAGCTGCATCATTTCCCCGGCTACATATTCCACCAGGTCCAGGCCTTTGTGGCTGGCCAGACGGGTCACCATGGCGATCATGGGGATATTTCGGTCTACCGGCAGACCCAGTTTGTGCTGCAGGAACATTTTGTTTTCCGCCTTGACGTCCAGATCTCCGGGGCCAAAGTTTTTGTAGATGTTCTTGTCGATTTCGGCATTGTAGAGGTCGGTGTCGATGCCGTTGACAATGCCGGCCAGTTTGTAGCTGTACTGCTGGATAATGTTTTCCAGACCATGGGCAAAATAAGCATTGCGGATTTCAAAGGAATAGGTCCGGGATACCGTGCTTACTTTATCCGCCAGAACAATGGCGCTCTTCATGAAGTTTAAGCAGGTATCGTAAGTCATGGTGCCGTGCCAGTCTTCCGGCAGGCCCAGCACTTCCCGGAAGAAAGCGTGGGGCACTTTGCCCTGGTACTCAATGTTGTGGATGGTGAACAGGGTTTTGATACGCTGATATTCCGGTATGTGATCGTAGAAGCACTTCAGAAAAGCAGGCACCAAAGCAGTCTGCCAGTCGTTGCAGTGAATTACATCGGGATAGAAATTGATGTGGGAAATGGCTTCCAGAATGGCTCTGGAAAAGTAGGCAAACCGTTCGCCGTCATCGTAATCCCCGTAGACGTTGTTTCGGTTGAAATAATATTCGTTGTCTACAAAGTAATAATTGAAATTGGGCTTGGAAGTGGCGGCTTTGAAAATACCGCAGTGCAGCACCCGCCAGCTCAGCGGTACGCCGAAGCTGGTGACGAATTCAATGTTATACTGGGGATTGAATTTGATCTTTTTGTAGTAGGGAAGAATGACGGCCACTTCCACATCAGGGTTGTTGGCAAGTTCATTGGGCAGGGCATAGGCCACGTCTCCCAGGCCGCCGGTTTTGACATAGGGAGCCGCTTCGCTGGCGGCAAACAGTACTTTCATATTGCTGTCCTTTCTTATGGTTACAGAAATTTGCCTTTATGGGCAGGCATGAATGCAAACAAAGCCAGCACAAAAGACGCACTGACTTTGTTCGCAGTTCTATCAAACAGTGCCGCCCTTTTGGATAATAATGGGGGAATTGGGCGCGCCTACCAGGGTCTTTCCGGCGGTGATGGTGACATCTTTATCAATAATGGCGTTTTCCAGGTAGCAGTCAGCGCCAATGTCAGAGCCCTGCATGATGATGCAGTTTTTGATCTGGGCGCCTTTGGCTACGCTCACATCTCGGAACAACAAGGTGTTGGCCATAGAGCCTTCGATCCGGCAGCCGTCGGCAATCAGGCAGTTGTCCACTTCACAGCCTTCCATATAGAAGGTGGGGGCTTCGTCCCGAACCTTGGTGTAAACAGGGCTGTTTTCCGCAAAGATATCCTGGCGGACGGTGTCGTCCATCAGTTTCAGGTTATTGGCGAAGTAGCTGGGAACGTCCACATTGCGCAGTACACTGAACTTGTGCTCGTAGGCGCTGATACTCAAAGTACCCTGGTTAAACTCCAGCTGCAGGAAATCCCGCTCGAAATCGTACATACCTTGGGCGGCCGCCTTGGAGATCCGCTCCACCAGCAGGTCCTTCTTGAGAATGTACATTCCCATGCCGATGAGGTTGTCCTTGGTGTAGCCGGTGTGCATCAGCACTTCGGTGACTTTTCCGTCATCGTCTGCCTGTAACACCAGATCCTTGGTTTCCCCGTCCGCAGCGGGATCTTCCCGGTTGCAGATCACGGTGACGTCAGCGCCGCTTTCAATGTGGGATTTCAGCGCCAGGCGGTAGTCGATGCTGCAGATGACGTTGCAGTCGCTGAGCAGCACATATTCGCCTTTGGCTCGGGCCAAAAACTTTTCTGCTCCATAAAGAGCTTCCAGCTTGCCGCGGTAAATGTTGGTCTGTCCCTCTCCGAAAGGAGGCAGGATAAACAAACCGCCGTCTTTTCGGTTCAGATCCCACTCTTCGCAGGAACCCAGGTGATCCATCAGGGACTGATAGTTTTGCTTGGTAATGACGCCGATGGTGGTGATGTCGGAGTTCACCATGGTGGACAGCACAAAGTCCACCAGACGGTACCGTCCCCCAAAGGGAACGCTGGCCAGGGTGCGCTGCTTGGTCAGTTCACCCATTTTGGCGTCATGGATATTGGAAAAGATTAAACCGATCATATTCATGTTTCTATCACCCATTCTGCCGGTTACACCGGCCATAATTTCAGATTTCAAGATCCGGATGTCAATTAAATAATCTCCTTGGGATTGACAACCTGATTTTCTTCGATCTTCTTGCCGGCGCCGATGACGGTAACGCCAAATGCGTTGATGTCTTTGTTGGGAGATCCGCCCACTTTGGCGTTCCTGCCGATGGCAGCGCCTTCGCCGATAATGGCATATTCAATGACTGCGCCGGGTTCCACCACAGTGTTGGGCATGATCACGGAGTGATCCACCACGGCGCCTTCGCCGATGATGCAGCCGGTGGAGATAATGGAGTGCTCCACGCTGCCCCGGAGGGTGCAGCCTTCCGCCATCAGGGAATGCACTACATTGGCGTCTTTGGAAACGTAGCAGGGAGGCTTGGCGTAGTTTCTGGCATAGATCTTAAAGGCAGGGTCCTTGAGGTCGAAGGGAATGGAGTCGTCCAACAAGTCCATGTTGGCCTGCCACAAGCTCTCGATGGTGCCTACGTCTTTCCAGTAGCCGGAGAAGGGATAAGCGAACATTCTCTGGTTGTCTGCCAACATGGCCGGCAAGATGTTTTTGCCAAAGTCGTTGGAAGAATTGGGGTCCTCTTCATCGGCGATGAGGTATTTCCGCAACACCTTCCAGTTGAAGATGTAGATACCCATGGAAGCATTGGTGCTCTTGGGATGGGCCGGCTTTTCTTCAAATTCGTAGATGGAGTTGTCCGGATTGGTGTTCATAATCCCGAACCGGCTGGCTTCTTCCAGAGAAACGTTGATGACGGCGATGGTGCAGTCCGCATTCTTTTCCTTGTGGTATTCCAGCATGGCGTTGTAGTCCATCTTGTAGATATGGTCGCCGGAGAGGATCAGCACATAGGTGGGGTTGTACATATCAATGAACTTGATGTTCTGATAAATGGCATTGGCAGTCCCCTTATACCATTCGGTTTTGCCTTTCTTTTCGTAGGGAGGCAGAACGTGGGCGCCGCCGTAGTTGCGGTTCAGTCCCCAGGGCTGGCCGTTTCCAATGTAATCGTTGAGAACCAGAGGCTGATACTGGGTCAAGATGCCGACGGTGTCAATGCCGGAGTTAATGCAGTTGGACAGGGGAAAGTCGATGATCCGATATTTTCCGCCAAAGGGAACTGCCGGCTTGGCAATGTCTGCCGTCAGCACCTTCAGCCGGCTGCCCTGGCCGCCGGCCAGAAGCATTGCGATACAATTCTTATGTCTCTCTAACATTATTTTACCTCCTTGCAGCAAGCTGCATGATTTCCTATAATTTTATTCTTTTTCCGACTTGGTTTTTGTCGGTTTAGGGGCTGCTTTTGTAGCCTTGCGCACCGCTGCGCCGGCTGTCTTTTTCACCGCTGTTTTAACGGCAGAGGCAGGACTGCGGCGGGTGACCGTTTTGGCGGCGGGCGCTTTCCGGACGGGGGATTTGCGCACCGTATAGAAGGTAGTGGACAGCGGCGGAAGGGTCAGGCTGATGCTCTGATCGTAGCCGTGCAAAGGGGTTTTGTTGTCGCTTTTTACCGGCTTCAACTCCACGCCGTTTCCTCCGTACTTCTTGGCATCGCTGCAAAATACAGGGGTGTAGGTGCCCTGGTAAGGTGCGCCGATACAATAATTTTCCCGAAGCACCGGTGCAAAATTGCAGATGATAATAAGTTCTTTTCCCTTCTTGTCGATCCGGCGGAAAGAGATGACATTTTGTTCATAGTCATCGTGGCTGATCCACTGGAAGCCTTCCCAACTGGTATCGTTTTCCCACAGCGGGGAGTTCTGGAGATAGAAGTGGTTGAGCTCTTTCACATACTCCTGTATCTGGCGGTGCTTTTCAAACTCCAGCAGCTTCCAGTCCAGTTGTTCGGCGTAGTTCCATTCGTTCTGCTGGGCGAATTCACTGCCCATAAACAACAGTTTCTTGCCGGGATGAGCCATGATATAGGCATAGAAGGTGCGCAGGTTGTCAAACCGCTGGTCGTAATCGCCGGGCATTTTTCCGATCATGGAACACTTGCCGTAAACGATTTCATCGTGGCTCAGGGGGAGAATGTAGTTTTCGCTGAAAGCGTAGGTGAAGGAGAAGGTCAAGTTGTTGTGCACGCCTTTTCGGAAGAAGGGGTCGGTGGACATGTACATCAGCATATCGTTCATCCAGCCCATATTCCACTTGTAGTGGAAGCCAAGCCCGCCGTCGTAACCGGGTTTGGTGACATTGGGGAAGGCGGTGGATTCTTCGGCAATGAGGAGAGCGGCGGGATTTGCTTCGTGAACGGCGTTGGCCAGCTTGCGGAAAAATTCCACTGCTTCCAAATTGATGTTTCCGCCGTCCTTGTTGGGCCGCCATTCCCCGCCCTGCTTGCCGTAGTCCAAATACAGCATGCTGGCCACAGCGTCCACCCGCAATCCGTCGATGTGGTACTGT
>CAZWNI010000076.1:0-6532 GCA_964635385.1 uncultured Oscillospiraceae bacterium | reverse complement strand
TGGCCGACAACGCGCCGGTGAATCTCTCTACCGGAACCGGAGTGCAGGAAAGCTATGTGTCCGGCTCCCGGAGCGAATTTTTCCCGGTAGTGGGATGGACCCATCTGGTGGTAACCTATGACGCTTCCACCAATACCTGCTCCATCTACCGCAACGGCGTGGCACAAACGGTTTATACCATCAACACAGCCAGCGGCATCAATGAAACAACTGCCACCAAGTACATTGGCTACAACGGCCCCACCTATAACAGCGGGTACGCCAATTTTGCCTTGGACGAATTTAATGTGCTGAGCACCTGCGTATCCGCCCAAGAAGTGGTGGCTATGTACCAGGCCCAGGGCGGGGAAATTGATTACGAAACCTTGGCGCAGGCGGATCTGGACTCCATTTCCTTTGTGAGCATGACGGGCATCACCAATAACCTGACCCTGCCCACCACCGGAGCCAACGGCAGCACCATCACCTGGACAAGTTCTAACCCCGCGGTGATCTCCACCACCGGTGTGGTCACCCGGCCGGCAGTGGGCAGTCCGGACGCCGAAGTGACCCTCACCGCAACTGCCACCTATGGAACGGCAACGGTGACGAAGACCTTTACCTTTACGGTGGCGGCTCAGATTGACTTTTCGGAACTCACCGATTTCTCCGTCTCCGACGTACAGCTCACCGATGAATGGCTGCTGGAGGATTTGGACCTGGAAATCAGCTACCTGCTGAGTCTAGATGCGGATAAAATGCTGGTGGGCTATTACAACATCGCCGGAGTTACTGAAACCACCGACGGCACCGATGTATCCACCATCACGGCCTATGAGGCCGGCACCCACGACGGCGCCGTGAACTGGGAAAGCGACACCAACTTCCGGGGCAACGCAGCGGGACATATGTTGTCTGGTTTGGCCTATGCCTGGGCCAACACCATCAACGACGAGGACCGCCAGGACGTTCACCAGCAGATTGAAGAGATGCTGGAATATATGATCAAAAATATGGAGCGTTGCCAGGAGACCTACGGCAACGGGTATCTGGGAGCCTTTGAAGAAGTCAACTTCACCCGGCTGGCCAACGGCTATACCACCGGGGCGGACGGACAGTCCATTTTGGTGCCCTGGTGGACCATGGACGCTATCCTTTCCGGCTTGATCACCACCTACGAACAGCTCAGCGCTGTGGAACCGAACAACGACATTGCCGCTACTGCGTTGGACATGGCGCAAAAGCTGGGCGAATGGGTGTATGAAACGATGGATGGTTTCACCGACGCTCAGCGTGCAACGACCCTGAGCATTGAATACGGCGGCATGAACAATTCGCTGTATAATCTGTATCAAATCAGCGAAGGGTACAGCAACCGGGATCACTTTGTCATTGCCGCCCACTATTTCGATGAAGAGAGCCTGTTTGATCAGCTCTATCAGGGTATCGACTGCCTCAGCGGCTTGCACGCCAATACCACCATTCCCAAAATCATCGGCGCCATGAACCGGTACATGACCTTAAACGGCAACACCGACTACACCGATGACTTTTCCGATGCGGAAGCCGGAGATATGAGCTACTATCTGGTGGTGGCGGAAAACTTCTGGGACATTGTGGTCAACTACCACACCTACATCACCGGCGGTAACAGTTGGCAGGAACACTTCCACGAAGCGAATGTGTTGGATTCCTATCGAGATGGCTACACCAACGAAACCTGCAATGCGTACAATATGCTCAAGCTGACTCGGATGCTGTTTGAAGTCACCGGGAACCAGAAGTACGCCGACTACTACGACAACACCTACACCAACTCCATTCTCTCTGCTCAGAATCACACCACCGGTATGTCCACTTACTGGCAGGCCATGGGCACTGGCTACTTTAAGGTGTACAGTGAAGCCACCGAAGATTTCTGGTGCTGCACCTGCACCAGCATGGAGAGCTTTACCAAGCTCAACGACAGCATTTACTACCACAATGACGACAGCCTGTATGTCGTACTGTTTTACGGCTCCGACGTCACCTGGACGGATAAGAACCTGGTGTTGAGCCAGACCGATTCCGCTTCTGTGGACCCGGAGGAAGTTTACACCGCCTCCTTCACCGTGAATAAGATTGACACCGAGGAAGAATTCGGCGACTTTGATCTGCGTATCCGTGTTCCCGATTGGAGCGCCGGAGATCCCGTGGTGAAGGTCAACGGGGAAGTAACCACTGAGTACAGCACTTCCGGCGGCTTTATCATTCTCACTCTGGATTGGGAAGATGGCGATGTAGTTACCGTGGAATATCCCATCACCCTGGTGGCCTACGATTTGCCTGACGCTTCCGATACCATGGGCCTGAAATACGGTCCCTGGGTGCTCAGCGCCGATTTGGGCGAAGTAGGTTTGGATACCTACTCTCTGCCTTACTGGGGCTACGGCGTGCATAACGCTACTTCCACCGGTACCGAACGGCAGATCATCTCCATGACTGTCGACGGACAGACTCCGGAAGAGTTCATCGCCGATATTGCCAGCCACTATACCGTTACCATGGACGAGGACGGCATGGTTCATGTGACCCTCACGGAAACCGATGCCTCCACCTTGGATTTCACCCCCCACTATGCCAAAGATGACACCTATCGTTATGGCATTTATTTCACCATTGGAGAGCTGGACAGCGAGTCCATGCAGCAAACCATTCAGGACAACAAGGAATCCAATGCATCTTCCTCTCATCTGGTGGATTCCATCGTCGCCAACGATGACCAGCGGGAAACCAACCACAATATGCAGACCAGCGGCAGTACAACGGGAACCTATGCCAACACCGGCTACCGGCAGGCTGACGGAGAAGGAGGATACTTCTCCTACGATCTGCAGGTGAACGGCGAAACCTCCAACCAGCTGATGGTGCAGTTTAACAGCAAAGATGCCGGAAACACCTTTGCCATTTACATTGACGACACCTTGCTGGAAATCGTCACATTAGATGCAGAGGATTACGGTTTCTTCACCAAGTATTTTGACATTCCCCTGGAGCTGACCCAGGGCAAGAGCCAGGTTACCGTTACCTTTGCCTGTGTGGACGGTTCCACCGCCGGCCCCATTTATGGCACCTGCGGCATTGTGGAAGCGTACGACGATGACACTTCCTTTGATTCCATCACTGCGGACAATGCAGACGAAACCGACATCTTGGAGTTGATGGACGAAAACAACATCGCCACTCTGACCTTAACTGAAGCAGTGGAAAGCCTGGGTGTGAAGTTCACCCCCAGCAGCGTCAATGCAGTGGTTACTGTCAACGACATTGTCATCGACGATACCCAGACCAGAACCCTCTATTTAGAGGAAGGTACCAACGTGTTCAACATCACCGTTACTTCTGAAGACGGAGAAAACATTGTTGCCTATACCCTAATCATCTATAACGGCAATACCCCCAGCGATGTGGATACCACTTTGCTGGATCAGATGGTGGAAACTGCGGCGACCACCTCCACAGCCGGGGCAGATGCTGAAGCTCTGGAAATCTTCCAGTCCGCTTTGGAAAATGCTTTGACGGTGCAGGCAGACACTTCTGCCACCCAGGCCGAGGTAAATGCGGCAGCCGCCGCTCTGCGGGACGCCATGCTGAATCTGGAGACTACCGCCTCCAGCATCATTGGACAATATTCCTTTGAAGGGAACCTGACCGATTCCGTCACCGGCGAAACCGGTACCACCACCGGCAGTTTGGCCAGTTCAACCGGCGGAACGGAGTCCTATGTGGACGGCGTCGTGGGCCAGGCAGTGGAATTCACTGGCACCAGCGGTTATAAGCTACCTACTATCCTCAGCAGCGACACCTACACCGTCTCCTTCTGGATGAAGGCGGATACAATCACCAGCTACACTCCTGCTGTGTTCCTGAGCCAGGACAGCGACAACTGGGTGAGCATTACCCCCAAAGGCTGGCTGGACTACAATGGCCCCATGGTATGGAGTGCCACCAATGGAAGCACCTATGCAGACTGCTATCCTTCCAGCAGCTATTTGACGACGGGAGAATGGACCCATGTGACGGTGACGGCAAGCGGCGGCGTAGCAACGATCTACGTCAACGCCCAAGCGGTTGCCAGCGGTCCGGTACAGCAGGTGCTCAGTGAAGGCGCAGAGGTATATCTGGGCGTCAACTTCTGGGATACCCCCTTTGATGGCGCCATCGATGAACTGTACATCAGCGATCAGGTGGAGGAGTATTCCACCATCGCTGCCTGGTATTGGACCGGCGTATTGCAGATGGCCGCGGACGATGCAGAAGCTTACAACGGCAGCCTCTATACCCAAGCATCTTATCAGGCGTTGACTGATGCTTTGGCCAATGTCAACACCCTGCTGGCGGCGGATACGGTTTCCACCACCCAGTACCGCAGTGCGCTGGCAGCGCTGGAAGAAGCGGTAAGCGGTTTGGTTTATACGAACCTCCCCGGCGACCTTAACGGCGACGAAGCAGTAAACGTGCTGGATGTCATGACTTTGGCACAGATCGTTACCGGCAAGGCTGCTGCGCCGGAAGACGTTACCATTGATTTCAACGCCGACGGTCAAGTCAATGTGCTGGATGTTATGATTTTGGCACAGGTCGTCAACGGAAGTTTAACCCTGTAATCAAACGCAATATCTATCATCCTCCTATGCCCGGCAAGGCCATCGGCCTTGCCGGGCATTTTGCACCATTCATTGGTTTAGTGTTATAATATCAATCGAAGTGAATGCATCCGGTTTCTCATTTGACCTGTCGGAAAAAGGTGCTTTGCTTTCTGGTAAAAATCAAGGGAAATCCACAAGGCAGAACAGGTTGATCCATTTCCTCAATGCCGGCAAAACTTCCCATTGAGTTTGCTGCCGGCGGGGAAATCGGCAGCGGCCGCAAAAAGCCGAAGATGCTAGGAGGAAATTGCCATGAAAGATGTTCAGGTGTTGCAGCAGCTCATAGACCAAAGCCGCCGCATTGTTTTTTTCGGCGGGGCAGGGGTGTCCACCGAAAGTGGAATTCCGGATTTCCGCAGTGTGGACGGGCTGTACCATCAGAAGTACGACTATCCTCCGGAAACCATGCTGAGCCACAATTTCTTTGTCCGTCATCCGGAGGAATTTTTCCGGTTCTATCAGGATAAAATGTTGCCGCTGGAAGCAAAGCCCAACCCTGCCCACCAAAAGCTGGCGGAATTGGAACAGTCGGGGAAACTGATTGCTGTCATTACCCAAAACATCGACGGACTGCATCAAAAAGCAGGGAGCAGAATGGTGTACGAGCTGCACGGCTCCGTCCGGCGGAATTACTGCACCCTCTGCGGCAAGTTTTACAACGCTGAATTTATGCGCAGCGCCCAGGGGATTCCTCGGTGCAGCTGCGGGGGAATCGTCAAGCCGGACGTGGTGCTGTATGGAGAGAGCCTGGACAGCCGGGTCATGGCCGGCGCCGCCTGTGCCATTGACCAGGCGGACTTGCTCATTGTGGGCGGAACTTCTTTGGTCGTATACCCTGCCGCCGGATTTGTGGCCAACTACCGGGGAGAAAAGCTGGTACTAATCAATCGGGATCCTACTCCTTATGACAGCCGGGCGGATTACCTTTTCCGGGACAGCATCGGGGCGCTGTTCTCCAAAATTCAGGTGTAACAAAAAACTCTGTGCTTCGTTGAGAGGTACAGAGTTTATTTTTTGGGAGATTTGCCGGCAGACTGCTTTTTGTGGAATAATTCCTTTAATCCCAAAGGAATCAGCACGGCCCCAAAGCACCACTTCACCCATTGGGCGCCCATCCACACAGCCGCCAACCGACCCAGGATCACCCCGGCGCTGCCCAACAACATCATGGGAAGAAGAATGGAAAATTGCAGCAGCCCCTCTTTTCGGTACCGCCACATCGCCAGAAGGGCGCAGGGAAGGAAGAACAGCAGATTAATGATCTGACATTGGAGAAAGTCCAGCCCGGTGAACAGAGTCAGGTATAAAAACAGCACAAAACCGCCTCCTAAGCCCATGGCGGCCACGGTACCGGAAAGAACGCCTGCCAGCAGGGAAAACAGCCAATTCATAAAAACATCCGCACCCCTCCGTAAATCAGCAACACCCCAAACAGCCGCCGCAACAGGTCGGTGGGGATTTTAGGCAGCAGGACGCTTCCCAGCAAACTGCCCCCTAACCCGCCAAGGGCTAGGGGAAGCAGCATTCCCCAATCCGGAAAAACCCCTTGCAGTAGCATCCCGGCGCTGCTGACAGCAGAAAGAGGCAGCATTAAGGCCACTGCGTTGGCGTGGGCTTGTTTTTGCTCCAGCCCCTGGGCTTTCAGGGCCGGCACCGCAGCCAGCCCTCCGCCGGAGCCCAGCAGGCCGTTGAGAAATCCGGCGGCCGCACCCCAGATTCCGCGGAATTTCATGTAGCATCACTCTCCCTATCTCGGTTAGTGTTCCGCCGGTTGGAAGAATTATGCTTTAGGAAGGCGCAAATAAAGATCCCCCGGCAAAGCCGGGGGTTCAGCCTGTCGAAAAAGTGTCGCGTAAGCGGCACTT
>CAZWNI010000075.1:0-6549 GCA_964635385.1 uncultured Oscillospiraceae bacterium | reverse complement strand
CCGTGGAAGAAATGACCTCCAGCGGCTACGATTTAACCCTCTTTACCTGCACCTACAGCGGCCAGAGCCGGGTGACGGTGCGGTGTGACCGGATAGAGTAAGGGGGTACACCGGGAAGCGTCTTGGTGGAATCAATACGTTTGCAAAACGCCTGGCTTGCGCCGGGTGTTTTTTTGTGTGGTGGGAGGAATCTTTGGCCTGGCGTTTTCTTTGCCGTTGTGTTACAATGTAGCTGTGATACCGATTTCAGGGGGGATTGCATGAACATCACCGAATTTGCCGCCTATGCCGGAGTGTCCAAGGCGGCGGTGAGCCGGTACTTTAACGGCGGTTACCTCAGCGAAGAAAAGCGCCGGGCGATCCAAAAAGCGGCGGAGGAAACCGGCTACCGTCCCAGCGAAAGCGCCCGCTCCATTCGCACCCACCGCACCGGCCTGATTGGAGTGATCCTTCCCAAGCTTTCCAGCGAAAGCTGCGCCAGGGTCACCGAAGGGATCAGCCAGATCACTGCGCAGGAGGGTTACCAGTTACTGCTGGGCGTTGCCGCCAACGATCCCGCCAAAGAGGTGGAATATTTGTCTCTGTTCAAGCAGCGGCAGGTGGACGGGATTATTCTGCTGGCTACCATTTTTACCCAGGCCCACCGGCTGGCGCTGGGTTCGCTGCACCTGCCTTTGGTGATTGTAGGGCAGCAGTATCCCGGATACAGCTGCGTCTGCCACGACGATTTGGGGGCGGCTTACGCTCTGACGAAGCTGATGCTTCAGCAGGGCGCCCGGCGTCCCGGCTATTTGGGGGTTACCACCCAAGATGAGGCGGCGGGGAAGGAGCGGTACCAGGGGTTTTTGAAGGCCCTCAGTGAATTCCACCTCCGTCCCGACCCAAGGCTGATGTGTACCGCCCAGTTTACCATTGACGACGGCTACACTCAATCCCAAAAGCTGCTCACCGCCCCCCGGCGGCCGGACTGCTTGTTCTGCGCCACCGATAACATCGCCATCGGAGCTATGCAGCGCTGCCGGGAGATGGCGCTGCGCATTCCGGAGGAGATGATGATCTGCGGGGTGGGGGACACCAAGATCGGGCAGGTGGCGGCCTTTGCCTTGACCACGGCCCGGCTCCACTACAAAACCGCCGGCATGGACGCCGCCCGGCTGCTGCTGGCTCAGATTGCCAACCGGGAGACGCCCTCCAAGATCCTTCGGCTGGATTATGAGATTTTGCAGCGGGAGTCCACCAACCGGAAAAAATCTGAAACTATGTGAAACCCTGCAAGGGAGAGGGAAAAGTTGATGTAGTTCGTCAATGGAATTTCCCGGAGGGATTTTCTATAATAGGGGTACAACGTGAAACTGATTTCAGAAAGGGGGACGCCCCGCTGGACTACGGTTTCGCCAAGGGAGAGAAAAACAAAAGAAAGGATGTACCCCATGGATTACAAGGCAACGGCAAAATCTATCCTGCCGCTGATCGGCGGGGCGGAAAACATCATCAGCGCTGCCCACTGCGCCACCCGGCTGCGGCTGGTGATTGCGGACAACAGCAAGGTGAAAAAAGAAAAGGTGGAGGACGTAGACGGCGTCAAAGGCGTCTTTGAAGCCTCCGGTCAGCTTCAAATTATCATCGGTACCGGCGCAGTGAATAAGGTGTATGACGAACTGGTTTCCATCGCCGGGATTGAGGGCGGTTCCAAAGAGGAGGTGAAGCAAGCCGCCGCCTCGAAGTCGCCCTGGTACAAGCGGGCCATCAAAACGCTGGGCGACATTTTTGTTCCCATCATTCCCGCCATCGTGGCCAGCGGTTTGCTGATGGGACTGTTGGAGGGGTTCTCCAACCTGATCCCCGGCCTGGCGGAAAACGACATCTACACCATTTTCCATCTGTTTTCCAACGCAGCGTTTACCTTCCTGCCCATTTTGGTTGCCGTCAGTGCGGCCAAAGCCTTTGGCGGCAACCTGTTCTTGGGGGCGGTTATCGGCATGATTATGATTCACCCGGATCTGATCAATGCCTGGAATGTGGCTACGGCGGATACCATACCCACCATTTCAGTCTGGTTTGGGCTGTATGACATCAATCTGGTGGGATACCAGGGCCATGTAATCCCTGTGGTGATTGCGGTGTGGGTGATGAGCTTCCTGGAAAAGAGGCTCCATAAAATCGTGCCGGAAATGATTGATCTGTTCGTCACCCCTCTGGTTACTGTCATCGTCACCGGCTACCTGACCATGACAATAATCGGCCCGGTGTTCGGCTGGCTGGAAAGCGGTGTACTCACCGCCATGCAGTGGCTGATTGCCCTGCCCTTCGGCATCGGCGGCGCCCTTTGCGGCGGGTTGTATGCCCCCACCGTGGTGGCCGGTATCCATCATATGTACAACGCTTTGGAAGCGGGGCTGCTCTCCTCTGCCGGAGTCAATACCTGGATGCCCATTGCCACGGCGGCCAACGTGGCCCAGGGCGCAGCGGCGCTGGCTTTCGCCATTAAGACCAAGAACCGGAAGAACAAATCGGTGGCGTTCCCTGCTTCCCTCTCCGCCTTTTTAGGCATCACCGAACCTGCCATCTTCGGGGTGAACCTGCGGTTTGTGAAGCCGTTCATTGCGGGCATTATCGGCGGCGTCGCCGGCGGTGCAGTGGCCGGTATCCTCCAAGTGGGCGCTTCTGCTTACGGCATTACCGGGGTGTTCGGCGTGCTGATCACCACCGCCAATCTGTGGCAGTATCTGTTGGTGATGGGGGTGGCCTTTGCGGTGGCCTTCCTGATGACCTTGATTTTGTATCGGGAAAAGAAACCGGCGGCGGAAGAACCTTCCACAGGAACAGATACACTTCCGGTGGGCGCTTTGACCGCCTCCAATGCCATTCTTTCCCCTTTGAGCGGCACTGTGGTGGCATTGAAAGATGTACCCGACGCCACCTTTGCGGAAGGGGTGTTGGGAGAGGGCATTGCCATTGAGCCTGCGGAGGGAAAGGTGATCGCCCCCTGCAAGGCCCAGGTCAGCACCCTCTTTGACACCCGCCACGCCATCGGCCTTACCCTGGAAAACGGGGCGGAGCTGTTGATTCACATCGGCATCAACACCGTAGAGCTCAACGGCGAAGGCTATTCCGCCTTTGTGGAGGAAGGAGATCAGGTTTCTCCCGGCCAGACCCTGATCACCTTTGACCCGGACTTTCTCCGCTCCAAGGGGTACCAGACGGTGACGCCGGTGATTGTCACCAATTCCGATGAATATTCCGCCATTACCCCCAAGGCTCAGGGCGGGGTTCAGAGTATGGCCCCCCTGCTGGAGCTGGGAGACAGGAGTGAATGACCATGAACCATCTCTGGCGGCAAATCCTTCATGTGGAGCCCCACACCGGCTGGCTCAACGACCCCAACGGCCTTTGCGACTTCGGCGGAGTCCACCAGGTCTACTACCAGTCCGACCCGGAAGATGCAGCCGGCGGAGGGAAAAAGTGCTGGGCCCACCGCAAAAGTTCCGATTTTTTCCATTGGTCGGAGGAAGAAACGGTGCTGTCCCCTGACATTCCGGAGGACTGCGACGGGGTGTATTCCGGCAGCGCAGTGGTGCTGCCGGAGGGGGTCCGGCTGTTTTATACCGGCAATGTGAAGGAGCCGGGGGAGCACGACTATGTCCTCTCCGGCCGGCAGGCCAACGTCATCACCGTCACCACCGCCGACGGCAGTGTCATGAGCCAAAAGCAGGTGCTGCTCAAAAACCAGGACTACCCTGCCGACTGTTCCTGCCATGTGCGGGACCCCAAAATCTGGCGGGAAGAGGGAATCTGGAAGATGGTGCTGGGCGCTCGGACCCGTTCCCATCAGGGCTGCGTACTGGTGTACCATTCCCGGGATCTGATTCACTGGACCTTTGCTTCCCGATGCACGGTCCCGGCCTTTGGGTATATGTGGGAATGCCCTGACTTTTTCCGCATCGGAGGACAAGGGTACCTGAGCATCTCGCCTCAGGGGCTGCCCCACCAAGAATACCGCTGCCAGAATGTGTACCAATCCGGCTATTTTCCGGTGGCGGGAAGGCTGGAAGATGGAGAATTGGGGGATTTTACCGAATGGGACTATGGCTTCGACTTCTATGCGCCCCAGACCTATGAAACCGCAGACGGACGGCGCGTTCTTTACGGTTGGATGGGAATTCCCGATGCGGACTATAAAAATCCCACCGCCCCCCTGGGCTGGCAGCACTGCCTGACCTTGCCTCGAGAAGTGCAGGCGGGGGAGGACGGAAAGCTGTTCCAGCAGCCGGTGCGGGAACTGGAAAACCTGCTTTCCGACCCGATCCCCCTGGGAGCCGCCGGAGAGCTGCCGAAAGTCTGCCTGCTCCGGCTCACCCGCACCCAGCCGGACTTTGCCCTGACCCTGGCAGGAGGGGTGACCCTGGAATACCGGCAGGGAACCGGGGTATTCGCCCTTTCCTTTGCTGGAAAGGCGTTGGGGGGCGGCCGCACCAGGCGGCAGAGCAGGGGCATGGCCTGTAATCATTTGGAAGTGGTGGTGGACGCTTCCTCCCTGGAAGTGTATTTAGACGGGGGCAGGCAGGTGTTTTCCACCCGTTTTTACCCCGTCTCCTACCCGGTGCGTTATACCCTCACCGGCGGGACGGGAACCGTTTCAGCGGTGAAGCTGTAACATATTTGGAAAGGAATGATTGCAATGGGACAGGTACTGGCAGCCATCGGCGAAGCGTTGATCGACTTTATCCCGGCGGAAAAGGGCTGCGCCTTTGATGAGGTCACCTCTTTCCGTCCGGCGGTGGGAGGCGCCCCCGCCAACGTCTGCGGGGCCTACGCCAAATTGGGGGGCAAAACCCGGCTGATGACCCAACTGGGAGAGGACCCCTTCGGAGACAAGATTCTCAAGGAGATGCAGGGGTTCGGCATCGACACCGCCTATGTGGCCCGGACCGCCAAAGCCAATACCGCTCTGGCCTTCGTCAGCCTGGCCAAAGACGGCAACCGGACTTTTTCCTTTTACCGCAGCCCCTCCGCCGACATGCTCTATGCTCCGGAACAGTTGGAGGAAGGTTGCTTTGAAGATCTGTTTGCCCTGCATTTTTGCAGCGTGTCCCTGGGGGACTTCCCCATGAAGGAGGCGCACCGGGCCGCCATTGCCAAAGCAAGGGAAAAAGGGGCCATCATCAGTTTCGACCCCAATCTGCGCTTTCCTCTTTGGCCGGACCGGCAGGCGCTGAAGGATACGGTGCTGGAGTTTCTGCCCCTGGCAGATGTGTTGAAGGTGTCCGATGAAGAGATCGGCTTTCTCACCGGAGAAACGGACATCAAGGCCGCCCTGCCCAAGCTGTTTGCAGGGCGGGTGAAGCTGGTTCTGTTCACCTGCGGGAAAGAAGGGGCCTGCGCTTACACCAGACAGGCTTCCGGCCATTCCCCCTGCCAGGACGTGCCGGTGGCGGACACCACCGGGGCGGGGGACGGCTTTATAGGCTCTTTCCTTTGGAAGCTGTGCCAAGCCGGGGTGGACGCCGCCGGGCTGGAGGGCTTGCGCGAAAGTCAGCTCTATGAGATGGTGGACTTCTCCAACCGGTTCTGCACCATCAGCGTACAGAGCAAGGGGGCCATCGCCTCCTACCCCACCTTGGAGCAAATGGGAGAATAAGATAGGATAGATTGTCAGAGGGTACCCCAGGGGAGAAGGGGTACCCTGCTTTTTTGCGAACCCCTCAGTTGACGGCAAAGGTCGGCTGTGGTATGCTGAAAAAAACGGAAGCGGAAAGGAAAACGGCCATGAAGTACCCTTATCTCTACTGCGATATTGACGGCACTTTGGCGGATCAAAGTGTAATTTCTCAGGAAAATGCGGCGGCTCTGGCAAAATACCGCCAAGCGGGGGGCAAGCTGGGGCTGGCCACCGGACGGGTGGAGCTGATTACCGAAAGCTACGCAAGGCAACTGGCGGTGGACCTGCCCTGCATTCTCTACAATGGGGCGGCGGTGTACGATTTTTCCCGCCACGCCTTCCTCCATACCGAGACGGTGGACGCCGCCGACCTGCTGGTCATGATGGAGCTGGGAATGAAGGCGTACCCTCAGGTCAATGTGGAGATCTGCCCCGGCGGGCCAACTGTGCTGGCCAACCCCAATGGGGTGGAGGACGAGTTTATCACCAGGGAACACCAGCCCTTTGTGTACGGCAAAGCAGAGGACTGTCAGCGGGTTATCAAACTGATGTTTTACGGAAAGCCACAGCGGCTCAAGCAGGTGGAAGCGGCCATCCGGCCCGCCTTTGGGGAAAAGTACCGGATTCTCTTTTCCCAGCCGGTGTATTTGGAGGTACTGCCCAAGGCCGCCGGGAAGGAATCCGCCCTGGTTTGGATCAGTAAAAATTGGAACCTGCCGCTGGAGCAGATCTGCGCCATGGGGGACTTTGACAACGACGTGGGAATGATTTCCCTGGCGGGGCTGGGAGCCGCTCCCGCCGACGCCCCGGAGCGGGTGAAGGAGAAAGCGGACTTTATCTCCGACGCCCACACGCAAAATGCGGCGGTGAGGCTGGTGGAGTATTTGATG
>CAZWNI010000074.1:1444-6857 GCA_964635385.1 uncultured Oscillospiraceae bacterium | reverse complement strand
ATTTGCAGCGCCACGGTGGTTTTCCCGGAGGATTCCGGGCCGTAAATCTCAATGATCCGTCCCCGGGGCACCCCGCCGATGCCCAGCGCCATATCCAGCCCCAGGCTTCCGGTGGAGATATGATCCACATTCATGGTGGTGGCTTCCCCCAGCTTCATGACGCTGCCTTTGCCGAACTGCTTTTCAATCTGGCTGATGGCGGTTTCCAGAGCTTTCTTTTTTTCTTCATTGGTCAGGGGCTGCTGAGTCCCTGTTGTTTTTTGTGTTTTCTGTTTTGCTGCCATAATGCTCTCCCTACTTCAATGAAATGATTCCATCGGTTTCTGTCCGGCAACCACCCGGACTATGCCGCTTACATCTCTCTTCCAACGGATCTCTTCCAGCCCCTGGCGGGTCAAAATCCCAGTTACATCTTCCTGCTGTCCCATGCCGATTTCATAGGCCAGCAGTCCTCCCGGAACCAGCCGGTTTTTCCATACCGCCGTCAGCCGGCGGTAAAAGTCCAGGCCGTCTTTTCCGCCGTACAGGGCGCTGGAGGGTTCATAGCGCACTTCGGTTTGCAGGTTTTCCATATCCTTCCCGGTGAGGTAAGGGGGATTGCAGAGAATCAGGTCCAGCCGGTCCGCCTCCGGGCCGGGGGTCAGTCCGTCCTGGTGCAGAGGTATGATCCGGCTGTGATAAGCGGCCAGGTTTTTCTTGAGATAGAAAAAGGCCGCTTCTTCCTTTTCCAATGCGTACAGCGCCGAAATTTCCCTGGCGCTCTGCTCCACCGCCAACGCCACACAACCGGTGCCGGCGCAAAGATCCAGTACCCGACAGCCGGTTCTGCCCTTTAAGTAGGACAATCCCGCTTCCACCAGGGTCTCGGTGTCCGGTCGGGGAATCAGCACCCCCGGCCCCACCGCCAAAGTCAAGCCGTAAAATTCCCATTCCCCCAGCAGGTACTGCAAGGGTTCCCCCTCCAGGCGGCGGGTGATTCGCTGCCCCAGCTGCTTCTGCTGCTCTTGGGTGAGACACCCGCTGCCTTCCAGAATCTGGATTTTAGAATATCCCAGGCTTTGCAGCATCTGAAGGGCTTCAAAATCCGGGTCCTCTATGCCGTTTTCTTCCAGGCAATGGATAAGACGGCGCAGAGCCGCTCCCACAGTGATTTCTTCTACCATTGATCCTTCTCCTGATCCTCCGGAATACAGGGGGTAATGGCCTCAATGGCGCACTCAATCATCCCATCATCTGGTTCCAGCACCGTCAGCCGCTGCAGCCACAGGCCGGGGGCGGAGATGATCCTGGTAAACAGATTGTCGTGCCGCCCGGCAAATTGGATCAGCTCAAAGGAAATCCCCATGATAATAGGCAGCACCAAAATCTTCAATACCACCCGCAGCCAAAGGGTATCCCAGGTCACCAGGCTGGACACCAAAATGCTCACCAGCAAGGTTAAAATCAAAAAGCTGGTGCCGCAGCGAGGGTGGAACCGGCGCTGTTTGCGGACATTTTCCACCGTCAGGGGCAAGCCGTTTTCCAGGCAAAAAATGGTTTTATGCTCAGCGCCGTGGTAGCGGTAGGTCTTTTTGATCTCTCCGATGAGCCCCACCACAGTGAGATAGCCCACCAAAATCAAAATCTTGATTCCCCCTTCCACCACAGCTTTCCAATATCCCAAATCTACCAGACGGTTCAGCCCCATTACCGCCAGGGAAGGAAGGTACATAAACAGCACCACCGCCAGAACTACGCCCAGCACTGTGCCTACCACCGTAGCGCCTTGGATCAGCTTGTCGCCGAAGCGATCTAAAACCCATTGGGTAATCCGGCCGGTTTCCTCTTCTTCCTCCTCTTCCAGATCAGAGGTAAGTTCCGCACTTTTCATCATGCAGCGGTATCCGGAGAGTATGCTCTGCACAAAGCTGATGCAGCCCCGGACAATGGGAATCTTCCTCCAAAACGGGTTCTTTTTGCCAGGGTTGGTGTCCCACACCTCTCGGTAGATGGAGCCGTCCGGCATCCGGCAGACCATGGCGCTTTTCTCTACTCCACGCATCATGATGCCGTCCATCAATGCCTGGCCGCCGATTTTACTGCGGTAGACATCGGGCTGTTTGTCCTTGTTTTTTTTGCTCATAGGCTTATTTTTATTACTCCTCGCTGTTGTTTTTCCCGGAAGGGAGCAGTCCGTGGGCGCCATACACCGGGAAGGTGATGGTCACTTGGGTGCCCTCTCCTAATTTGCTCTCCAACTCCAACGTCCCCCCATGGAGACTGACAATCTCGCTGACCACCGCCAATCCGATGCCGGAGCCACGGCGGGTGGCGTTGGCTTTATAAAACTTTTCCTTGACACGGGGAAGGTCTTCCGGGGCAATGCCGCAGCCGGTATCCTTCACCACAACGGTAATGGTGTCTCCCTCCTGGGAAGCGGTGACGGTGACGGTGTCCCCAGGGTCGGAATACTTCAAGGCGTTGTCAATGACGTTGATAAACACCTGCTTGATCCGGTTTTTGTCCCCATAGATCATGTCCATGTAATCCGGTTCTTCAAACACCAGATTTTTATCGTCCCGGCTGGCCCGCTGGGTGTAGATCAACACGGCGTCCTCCAGTTCTGCCAACAGATCCATTTTGGTTTTCACCAAGGTAAACCGGCCGTTCTGGATTCGGGAAAAGTCCAGCAGCTCCTCCACCATATCGCTGAGGCGTTGGGTCTCGGCGGAAACGACGTGCATCCCCTTCTGAATCATTTCAGTATCCCCTTCCCCCAAGCTCATCATGGTTTCACTCCAACCCTTGATGGCGGTAAGGGGGGTGCGCAGTTCATGGGACACCGAAGAGATAAATTCATTTTTCATTCGCTCGGTTTCCTGAATCTGATCGGCCATATTGTTGATGACCTCCCCCAGTTCCCCGATTTCATCATCGGTCTTTTTCAGAATCCGGGCGCTCATATTGCCGGCGGCAAACTGCTTGGCCACTCCGGTGATTTCCCGCACCGGCATTAAGATAGAGCGGATAAAGAAAGAGTTGCTCACCAACACCAGCGCCAGCACCAGCACCAGCCCGCCGGTGCCCACCAAAATCAGGGTGAAAACCTCCTGATCCACCTGTTCCAAACTCACCACATAGCGGATTGCGGAATATTCGCTGGACAGGTCGGGGCAAACCACCGTAATAGCCAGAATGTGTTCTCCGGTGGATTCCAAGGTGCCGTTATACACCGCCTGCTGGCTGGAAGAATTCATAGCTTCCTCGTAATCCGGCATCGTGGTTTCAGTGGCTTCCAAATTTGACTCAAATCCGGAAGAGGAAACGCTGACTCTGCCGTTGTGGTCAATGGCCATCAATTCCATGGTGTTTTTATCGTCGAAATTTTCCACCATACTCCGCACGCTGGCAGTGAAATCCACTCGACTGTCTCCATAGCTGGACTGCATATAGCTGGCGCCGAAGTCTGCGCTGGACTGTACGATCCGCTGGGCGGAATTGTAGTAATAATCCCGTATAAAAAAGATCGACGCCACTTCCGCCACCATCAAAAGGATCACAACAAACCCCAAGCTGTTAAACAGCCAGCGCCTGGTAATGCTTTGATAGGCCATGGGCCTTCCTCCTTTGAAACCGTGGGCTCAGCCGTCCGTCCATTTATAACCATAGCCCCACACCGTTTGAATGTATTTGGGGCTGGAAGGCTCATCTTCCACCTTCATCCGCAGCCGGCGGATATTTACGTCCACAATCTTGATGTCGCCGTCATAGTGGTCGCCCCATACCTGATCCAAAATTTCAGCCCGAGACAAGGCGGTATTTTTATTCTTCAAAAACATCTCCATAATCTGAAATTCCACCTGGGTCAGATCCACCGGAATGCCGTTTTTGGTCAGGGTCCGGCTTTTCGGAGACAGGACAAAGGCGCCGCTGGCTAAACTGCGGTTGGCGGTCTGCTGATTGGTCACCATAGTCACCCGACGGTATACCGCATCCACCCTGGCCAACAGTTCACTGGGAGAAAAGGGCTTGGTAATGTAGTCGTCCGCCCCCAGCATCAATCCGCTGACTTTGTCCATCTCCTGGGTTTTGGCGCTGAGCATAATAATCCCGATGGTGGGGCTGGCTGCCCGCAGCCGCTTACAGACTTCAAAACCGTCAATCCCCGGCATCATAATGTCTAACAGCACCACGTCAAAATTTCCGTGTTCCTTTTCAAACACCTCCAGGGCTTCCTCCCCGCTGGACACATCTACCACTGTATAACCGCTGCGCTGAAGATTGATGACCTCAAAATCCCGGATAAAATCTTCATCTTCGCATACTAAAATCCGTCTCACTTGACTGCTCCTTTCTGTCTAGCTGTCCATCAAAGCAAAGCGCTCCTGGACATCCTGGTCGCTGAGGTCTAAATCGCTCCCTGTTTCAAACAATTCATAGCTGTAGACCAACTGGCCGTTCTGAGCCAGGCGCACATAGTGGCTGGCCGGGCTGCGATCCTCCCAATCGCTCCGGGTAAACACCCGTATTTTCAAAAGCACTTCCTCCTGCTGCTGCAGGCTGCCCTGATACCGGAAAAAGGTGATCTCGTTGTTGGTGCTGTCCCAAGCAGCACTGACCGCCCCGATCCAGGAATCCGGGAGATAAAAATGATAGTTCAGCAAATAATTGGTGTAAGTAATGGCGGTGGGCATCAAATTGCCCCCCCGGTAATTGGACCAAACAATATAGAATAAGGCCTGGGTACTGTCCTCACTGGTGTACCCCAAAAACAGAGTAGGGTCCGGGATCTCGTAGCAGCCGTTTTGATCCAGATCCAGACAGGAATACCCGGTGGGACGATAGGTAACGGCAGCCCAGTCTTCCTCCGCATTGTTGCTCACCATTAAATCCACTAATTGACCGTCCAGATACCGAATGATTTCGGTCCCTTCATTGTCCGTTCCGATCTGGCTGTCCAGATAAATGGCCGGAATGTCCTCGCTTTCCACCCAGCCAAGGTTAATGGTCAAATATTCCACTGCCTTGGAATTCATTCGCACCGTGGAATCCTCTACAAACTGCCCCTGCTCCAGCTTCCACAAGATGCCGGTAACCTCCCGGGTGGTGTTGTCACTCACCGGCGGAGCAGAGATCATAAACAGGTCGCTGACCCCATCTCCGTCCAGATCGGTGACCGTAAAATTGGAGCAGTTTTCACTGAGCCGTTCTTCCGGACCATTTTCCTGAGAATAGACATACACCTTCAGCAGCTTTTCCGAGGAACTGGATTGGTTAAACCCCACCACCAGATAAGTGACGCCATCTTCCTCAAACAACTGCATTTTTTCCACTTCGGTAGCGTTTTGCAGGGAGATGTCGTGTGTGGAGACCCAGTTGCCGTCCTGCTGTACCAAAAAGTTCATCCGCACCGAGCCGGTAGAGGTTGTTTGGC
>CAZWNI010000074.1:0-1434 GCA_964635385.1 uncultured Oscillospiraceae bacterium | reverse complement strand
CAATGGCCTCCACCACAAAGGCAGAGGTGTATTCCCCGCTGCGGGGATACACCAGGCTGATGCTGGTGTTCACGCTGGCCAAAAGCGCCTGATAGATCTCGCTTTGCTCTTCGGTCCTCACCGGCGGGGAAAGCAGGGATTCCACGGAAGTGGAAGTCAAGCTGCACCCGCTCAAACAAAACAGCGCCGCTGCCAGCAGCAAGGCCATAGCTCGTTTCAAGTGGGGCACCTCCTAAGATTCTATCTTCAAAATTATAGCACAGTTTTGAAGGGAAAACAACCTGTGGTTTGTGAAAATGGTGAATGGAATGTTTAAAACAATCAAAGCGAAGATATCCATCTGCCGCTCTATGTTCTCCTGCACAGAAAAATTAAAACAAAAAACACGCCTTGACCCAGCTCTTCTCCAGCTAAATCAAGGCGCATTGTTTATTTAATTTTGAAATTCAGAAGCCATCGAGGCTATCTTAGAGTTTACAGGACATACATATACCGGGCCAACATGGTAGCGCAGTCGCCGCGGGAGGCATTGTCCACAGGAGCAATGGTGGGAGGAGTGGTTTCACGGCCTGTAATGATACCGTTTGCCACTGCCCACTGCAAAGCTTCCGTTGCAAAACTGGAAACGTTGGCGGCGTCACCAAAGCTAGCCAGGGAAGCGCTGTAAATGAGGGAGTCGGAGTCCTGGATACCAGCATAGCGATACATCATCACAGCCAACTGTTCCCGGGTAATGGCATCAGAAGGACCAAACTCCCCGGTAAAAGAGCCGTCCGCATTGTAATAACCGGTGATAACGCCTACATTGTTGCACCAAATCACAGCATCATAGAAGAAGGTGGAACTATCCTGGTTATCTGTGAAGGGGTTTTCCATTCCTGCTGTGCTGGGGGAACCGGCCATCCGGTAGAGAATGGTGGCAAACTGAGCACGGGACAAAGTTTCAGACGCTCCGAAAGTAGTCGAATCCATACCGGTCATCAAACCGTTTTCATACACAAGCTGTACAGACTGATAGTAGTAAACACTGGAATCATCCATGTCCGTGAAGGGCAAGGTGGCATCGTCGGTAGCGGCGACCAGAGCATCCCGCAGGATGGTGACTATGTAATCGTTGGTGTCATTGACATAATATGCCAATGTGCTGTCGTCCGCCAAAGAGAATCTGATGTTGCCATCGGTAACGCCTTCGTTTACAGTAAACACCAGGGTGGCGATGGTGACATCTTCACAGCTCACATTGCTAGCCATGTTGAATCCCACGAAATTGATGGTTCCGTCTTCCGGGGTTTGTTCATTGGCAAAACTCATTCCATCCATGGAAGCGATGGCGCCGCTGACATAGGTGACCTGAGTGGTGTCGTACTCCACGAACACCTGCATGGCGCCCACGCCGGTATCGGCATCTACCACCACATCCACCTGAATGGTGTC
>CAZWNI010000073.1:0-6870 GCA_964635385.1 uncultured Oscillospiraceae bacterium | reverse complement strand
TCCACAATGTGGGCGTCAATGGCGTTGGGCAGGGTATCGTCGGTGTCCCATGTATCCATGACTACGCCCCGGTTTACAAACGGCCCCTCCGGCTTTTGGCTCACTGCCAGCCAGATCTTACTTTCGCTGCTGCCGAAAGCACGGGTAGAGGAATAGTACATTCGATATTCCCCATGACTGTATTCCACAAAAGGCGCCCAGAAGGTCGGCGTAGGCCTGCGGTTTCCATTTTGCTTGGCCTGCTGAATGGAGGCCTCCTCCAGCACGGTACCAAAATATTCCCAATGGATCAGATCCCGGCTGCGCCGGAGAGGGATTCCCTGCTTCGGCTTGGATTCGCTGCAGCTGGAATCGGTGCTGTAGGAGAGATACCAGCCTGTGGCCGGGTCTTTCATCAGGCCGGGGTCATGGCTTTCAAAAGTGGGATTTTTACTGCGGTCGTATACCCCTAATTTCTTCATGGGGGGCTGCTCCGGTAATGGGAGCTTTTCCAAAGGAGACATATGACAAACTTCCTTTCCGGGAAAAAATTGCGGCGAAGCCAAAGCTCCGCCGCACAGGCATTCTGTTACAAAATCAGCCTGACAGCTTTACAGCTCACGGGCTATTGTAGCAGAGTCTTTTTCCAGATGCAAGCCGTGAAATTAACAGAATTTGCCCCAGTGTGTGATGCCATTACTGTCAATACCGGTGAACACCATACTGACCTTCCAGTTTTCGAAGTCCCAGCAGGCCAACACCTTGGCGGTTATGGTGGTTCCGCTGTCCAAGGTGATGATCAGGGTGCCGTCGGATTCATCGTAGGTGTAGCTGCCCTCTTCATCGCCGAGGGTGACGGTTCCTCCGCCGTTTTCATAGGCTCCCAGTTCGCTGTGCACCGAATACACCATGTCGTTTTCCAGGCTGTCGAATTGCAGAGTCTCCCAGTTGCCTTCCAGCAGGCTGCCGGAAACCGGCTGGCTGTTTTCAGAACTTTCATTGGAATACACCATTTCCGGGCTGAGGGTGGGCCATCCGTCCACCCAAACGATTTCCCGAATGGAGAGATAGTGCATATACCAGGTTTCCTGATCGTTATCTACCGTCTTATAGCATTCAGCGCCGTCCCGAACATGACCGGCAAAGTACCAGGTGCCGGTGGTATCATCGTAGAACGGTTCTCCATGGCCGGGGCCGATGAAACCGTTCCAACTCCAGTCGTCCGAAACATACGGCTGTTCCTCACCGCCCGGGCTGGAGGCGGTAAACTGATAGCTGGCCGCCAATTTGGTGCCAGTGGTGGCAACACTGGTGGAGGTCATGGAATTCCCCAGATAATCCACATAAGGACCGGTAATTTCTTCACTGCGGGCCACCCGAATGTCATAGGTGTCCCCCAAATAACCATAACTCAAGAACAGGTAATAGTAACCGGTTTCTTCATTGTAAATCACACTGGCGCCTTCCGGGCCGTCCAAAGTGTTGTTGCCACGACGGGCAATGCAGGTGCCGTAATAACTGTTCATCAAGCCCGAAGTATCGTCATCCAGCGCCGTGCCGTCTTCCTTCAATTCTTTGATGTAGATTCCGCCGAAATAGGAGCCATACACCAAATAGGGCGTGCCGTCCGCCGCCTCAACGTAATACGGGTCAATTCCATTTGGTCCGCTGCCGGAAATATTGTTCCAGGTATCCACCACCAAACCTCGGTTCACAAAGGGGCCTTCCGGGCTATCGGATACGGCAAGATAGATCCGGCTGCGGCTGCTTCCATAGCTGGAGACCGAGTAATACAATCGGTATTCGCCATTCACATAGTTGATGCTCGGCGCCCAGAAGCCGGTGCAATAACTGCCATCTGCCAACAGCTGCGCTTCGCTCACAGAATCGGAGTCCAGCGCAAGGCCGATATATTCCCAATCCACCAGGTTGGTGCTGCGGCGAATCTGAATGCCCACACCACGATTTGAGTTGCCGCTCATGGTAGAGTCGGTAGAATAGCAGTAATAATATTCGCTGTTGGGGTCCTTAAAGGTGGAGGGGTCGTGTACCTCCACCGCACCATTTTCCTCTCGGTCGGTAGTGCCGAAATAAAATTCACTGGACTCCGATACGTTCAGAGAGGAAAGATCGGTGTCGTTTGCCTGATATGCGGAGTCGTCGCTGCATCCGGTCAAGCTGAGCAGCATGGCGGCGCTGAGCAATAAGGCTGTGGCGCTAATTCGCCAGGATTTATGTTTCATAGAATACCTCCGTTTCATAAATTTGTGAAACAAAACGGCGCACGGGCTTATTTTTTCAGCTCATGCGCCGCTTGTTCACAGCAGTGCGTCTGCTGCAATTATTTTTTTGATTAGCCCTTCACACCGCTCAACGCCACCGATTCAATGATGAACCGTTGGAAGATGAAGAACAGAATCAGGGTGGGCAGCATACTCATCACAGATGCCGCCATGATCAAAGGATAGTCTGCAACGGTTGCATTATTGTCATAGTACTGCATAATGACCAATTGCAAGGTAAAGAGTTTTTGGGTTCGACCAACGAAGACTCGAGGAGCAAGGTAGTCATTCCAAATGCCCATGAACCACAGAATCGCCTGGGTTGCCAGCGCACCCTTCATCAAGGGCAGGAAGATGGCATAGTAGATCCTGAAGTATCCACAGCCGTCAATCAACGCCGCCTCCACCAGGGAAGTGGGGATACCCGTCAGATTCTGCCGTAGGAAGAAAATCACGCTGATATTTCCCATTGCGCCGGGAAGGATCAGGGGGAGCAAAGTGTTTACCAAGCCAACTTTGCTGAACATAACATACTGGGGAATCATGATGGACGCAAAGGGGATCATCATGGTAGCCAGTAAGCACAGGAAAAATATATTCTTGCCCCGGAAGCGGAGTTTCGCAAAGGCAAACGCCGCCAAGGAAGAGGTAAAGCAACCGATTATCAAGGTGGGAACTACCACAATAAGCGAGTTTTTAACACCATTGTAGAAACTGGAATCGGTAAGTACTTCAAGATAATTTTCCCAATGCCATTCCTCTTGAGGAAACAAAATGAGAGTAACCGATTGTGTTTCCCTAATGGTCATACAACTCATAAAGACCATATAGAGCAAGGGGAACACCATGATAATTGCGCCTGCAAAAAGCAATATCATAATAACGATATTTGTTACCTTTGACTTTGTGCTCATCACTTCACCAGTGGAGCCATTATTCTTTTTCGCCATAGCATTCTCCCCCCCTTACTCTGCGGAATAAACCCATTTATTCTGCACCTTGAATTGAACCAGGGTGATTACCAGAATAATAATGGTCAAGATCCAGGAAATTGCGGAACCATATCCCAGTCGAGCGCCGCTTCCTTGGTTGAAGGTAACGTCATAAATGTAGTAAACAACGGTAATTGCTGACGTTGAAAAGTTTCTGGCGCTGGTACCCAAAATGTTGATTTCCACATAAATTTGCAGACCACTGATGATGGTGGTAACAATAATATAGAAAGAAATTGGGGTCAGCAGGGGGAAGGTAATCCGGGTAAACCGCGTCCAGGCACTGGCGCCGTCAATATCCGCCGCTTCATACAGGGAACGATTGATGTTCTGCAAGCCTGCGAGATACAACACGGTGGTGCCGCCTACGCCTTTCCAAACGGTAAAGATGATAATGGCCCATTTTACCGTGCTGTCTTCATACAACCAGGAAGGACCAGTAATCCCAAACAAGGATTTCAGCAATTGGTTGAGCAGACCATTCGATGTATAAATCTGGCTCCACAGCACAGACACTGCTACCAAGGAAGATACAACAGGGACATAATACATCGTACGGAGGATCCGCACACCGGGAATTTTCCGGTTCATTCCCATGGCCAAAAACAGGGCAATTACCATGCCGATGGGAATACCGATCAGATAGAAGAAGGTATTGCCTAGGGAGTGCCAGAACGTGGAAGTCTGAAACAGTTCAATGTAGTTATCAAAGCCTACAAACCGCATATCTCCAATGCCGGTCCAAGTATTAAAGCTCAACACAATGGAGAAGCAAATGGGGAACAGCATAAACAACAGGAATCCAACGAGGGGGGCCAGAATAAACAGCAGACCGGCTCGTTCCTCTTGTCTGGCGGCTCGACTAAGCTTTTGCTTTTGCTTAGTTGCCATACTAAATACACTCCTTTTCAAGAAACTGGCTGCCAACTTGGTTGCTGGCAGCCAGTCCTCTCAACTAATTCCTTTGCTGCATCATAGTGCAGCGTCAGGGAATAAAATCATCAGCTGCCGATGGCGAGCTCGTATTCGCTCCAAGCGGTGTCAAGCAATTCCTGGCAAGAATCCTGAATAGCAATCAGATAATCTTCCGCAGAAACAGTACCCTCCAGCAAAGTGCTGAACTGATCCAAGAATCCGCCGGTGCCATTCCACCATAAAGAGTCGGGAGTGTAGTAGTATTCGGGCATTACATTCCGATAGCCATAGCCGTTGTCAGAAGTCCCAGCATCTTCACCAGCCATGTAGTTGAACACAACCTGATAGTTATCCGCATATTCCACTGTGCCGCTTTCGATAGCACTTGCAAAGTCGCCGGTGGCATAGCTCATCAGGTTGGGAAGCTGAATGCCGCCCTCTGCCAGTTGCTGCTGACCTTCCTGGTTGGTGGAGTAATATTCAATAAAGAGAATTGCGCTTTCTACATCTTCACAGCCGGAATAAATTCCGTAACCAACTGTACCGGCACGAGCCGCAGTGTAGGTTCCGCTGGGGCCAACCGGGAAGTAGGTCAGATCCCACTCAAAGTCCACAATGTCAGGATCGTTGAAGTTGGCAACGTCCCAAGTGCCGCAGGGATAGAAACCGATTTGACCGGAAATCCAGCGCTGATACACACCCAGGGCGGCGTCTTCAGAAGGAGTGGGAGCCAATCCTTCAGATACCAGGCTTTGCATGAACTCCAGGGTTTCTACAAATTCCTGCTGCGGAGTGCCGTCCACAACAAATTCCACGGTTCTGTTGTCAGAACTCAGGAAGTGACCGCCGTTGCTGTACAGCAGCTGAGGCAGAATGTACTCGGTGGGAAGAGCGCAGCCCCAAGTGGGGTTCTCTTCGTCTACCGTGACCAACTGAGCGCAGATTTCCTTAAATTCATCCCAAGTCATGGGGTTGTCATCATCGGGATATTCTACACCCATTTCGTCAAACAGAGTCTTGTTATAGGCGTACAAAAATGCAGAATAGTCATGAGGCAGACCGTACAAAGAGCCGGTTTCGGTTTCGCCGGTTTCGGTATCATAACGGAATGCATTCACTGCGTCCGGCCAAATGTCGTCAATCGCAGCCAGAGCTTCCTCATCCAGATAATCATCCAGAGCAAGGATTTGGCCTTGAGTGGCGTACCGGGCAACGTTAGCAGGTTCAATGTAGAACACGTCCGCCATGGTGCCAGATGCCAATGCGCTGGTCACCTGTGTGGAATAGTCGTCCGCCTGGCTCTGCTGAATCTCAACAGTTATGCCATACTCTTCCTCGAAGTTTTCCCGCATGGACTCATAAATTTCCATTTCGTGCGTCTGGCCGTAAATCATAACGGTCAAGTCCGCACTGCTGCTGTCGCAGCCGGTGAACCCAACGAGCGCAGTCGTTGCCATGGCAGCAGTCAGGACGCCACATACACAACGTTTCAAAATGCGTTTGTTCATAATTTTCCTCCTGTCTTTTGATTCACGCCGGCTTTGTAATTTGTAAATTAAAATTCACAAAACCTTCACGCTTTATTTTAGAAACATTGAAGAATGCCCTGAATTCTTCACCGTTTCTTAATACACATCAATATTAGCACAAATGCATGGAGATTGTCAAGCATTTTCGTTCAATTTCTCCAACTTTTTAGGCGGTTTTTTCCTCTGGTTTGATCTCAATGTGAATTTTTCAAGAAAAATCAAGTTTTTTCCTATCATTGAGCCAATTTGGATTTTGCAAAAACCTCACGGTTTCGTCATGAATTTTCTGCAAAACTTCAGGAAAAATTTTACAAATATCAGAAAAACAGCGCTTTCCGAACACACAGAAAGCGCTGTAATCAGAAAAGTTTGCTATGCTTTCAACAGAAAAATTTATTTTTTCTTCTGGCCGTAATATGCATTGGGTCCATGCTTGCGCATAAAGTGCTTATCCTGCATATCCTGGGGAGCAACCGCCACCTTGGGATTTACCATTTCGGTGAACATATCCATCTTGGCCACTTCTTCCAATACCACGGCGTGATACACGGCGTCCGCCGGATCGGTGCCCCAAGTAAAGGGACCGTGGTTCTTGCAGATAACGGCAGAGACATACATGGGGTTGATGCTCCGGCCCTGGAAGGTCTCGATAATCACCTTGCCGGTGTTCTTCTCATACGCTTCCTCAATCTCATCTTTGGTCAGGTTTCTAGCACAGGGAATAGGGCCGTAGAAATAGTCCGCATGAGTGGTGCCGTAGCAGGGAATGTCCCGGCCGGCCTGTGCCCAGGAAGTGGCATAGGGGGAATGGGTATGCACCACGCCGCCGATTTCCGGGAAGGCGCTGTAAAGCTCCTGGTGAGTGGGGGTATCGGAAGAAGTATTCAGATCCCCTTCCACCACCTTGCCGGTTTTCAAATCCACAACCACCATGTCGGAGGGCTTCAGCTCATCGTAATCCACGCCGGAGGGCTTGATTACGAAAACCCCTTTTTCCCGGTCCACGCCGCTGACGTTGCCCCAGGTATAGGTTACCAATTTCCGTGCGGGAAGCTCCATGTTGGCTTCATACACTTTTTGTTTCAGTTCTTCCAGCATAATGAAGTTCTTCCTTTCCCATTCAACCAAAGTTCAATCAGAGGATACCTTTGATTTTGTAAGCGACATCTTTGA
>CAZWNI010000072.1:0-6969 GCA_964635385.1 uncultured Oscillospiraceae bacterium | reverse complement strand
GCTTTTTGTAAAAAGCTGCACCAAAGACTTTTATGTTTTACTTTTTCGACAGACTGAATGATTGGCTTTGCCAATCATTATAACACACTTCCCCTGAAATTGCCAGGCCGGCCTTACATTTTTTTGAGCCGGACCGCATACCTTGATTGGGAAAGGAGAGGAATGATGTGAAACAGTGTTTTGCTTTGCTCACCGCTCTCTGCCTGATGCTTCCCCTTTTTGGGGTGCCGGTGCAGGCGGAAACACCCTCCACCAGTGCGACTGCCGCCGTGCTTTACAACCCGGATTCCGGGGAGTATCTCTATACCCAAAACGAAACCCAAACCCTCCCTATGGCCAGCACCACCAAGATTATGACCACCCTGATTACCCTGGAACAGTCCAACCTGGAGGAAGTGTTCACTGTGGATAGCCAGGCTATTCAGGTGGAGGGAAGCTCCATGGGACTGACCGAAGGGGATACCGTCAGCCTGCTGGATCTGGCCAAGGGAATGCTCAGCGTTTCCGGGAACGATGCCGCCAACGCCGCCGCCGTGCGGATTGCCGGGAGCATCTCTCAGTTTGCGGAGCTGATGAATCAAAAGGCGGCGGAACTGGGACTGGAAAACACCCATTTCGTCACTCCCTCCGGCCTGCACCACGATGACCACTATACCACCGCCGCCGACCTGGCCAAATTGGCCGCTGCTGCGTTGGACAACGAGCTGTTTGCCCAGATCTGCTCCAGTACCACCGTCACCGCCACCGTCAGCGGCCAGCAGCGCACCTATAAAAACAATAACAAACTCCTCTCCGCTTACCCCGGCTGCATCGGAGTAAAAACCGGTTTCACCGATGAAGCGGGACGGTGTTTGGTCAGCGCTGCCCAGCAGGATGGAGTGACCCTCATCGCCGTCACCCTCCATGACCCCAACGACTGGGCGGATCACACCGATCTGCTCAATTACGGCTTTTCCCAGGTGGAGCCGGTGCAGTTGACAACCGCCGGGGAGAATGTTACACTGAAGGTAACCGGCGGCGAAGCAGATTCCATCTCCGCTGTGCCGGGGGAAGAAATCTGGCGGGGCATTACCTCTCAGCAACTTTCCCAGGTGGAGCAGCGGGTTTACGCAGACCCCTTCCTTTACGCTCCGGTGTCGGTGGGGGATGAAGTGGGCCGGATTGAATATTATCTCAACGGCCGCAAACTGGCCCAGGCTCCGCTGCTGGCGGCAGAGGGAACCCAGCTGGCTCAATTTACCGAAGAACCTGAGCAGCCTCAAAGCTGGTGGGAGAAGCTGCTCTCCTGGCTGGGTCTGGGGTAACGAAAAGAACGAGAAAGAACGAGGAAAAAGTTATGGAACCGGTTCGTATCCAAAAAGTCATTGCCGATACCGGCTATTGTTCCCGGCGGCACGCCGAAGCATTGATTGAGCAGGGCAGGGTGAAGGTCAACGGCCGTCCCGCCCGGATCGGCATGAAGATCAATCCTGTCAAGGACATTGTCGCCATCGATGGGGAACCGCTTTACTACCAGCGGAAAAAACACCATCTTTATCTGATGATGAATAAACCCAGAGGCTACCTTACCTCCATGAGCGACGACCGGGGGCGGAGGTGCGTCACCGAACTGTTGCCGGAAACGGAGGTGCGGGTGTTCCCGGTAGGACGGCTGGATCGCAACACCGAAGGGCTGCTGCTCTTTACCAGCGACGGGGATTTCGCCAACGACCTCACCCATCCCAGCCGCCAGGTGAACAAGTGCTACCGAATCACCGTAAAAGGTCCCATTCAGGAAGAACAGTTGGTGAAGCTCTGCGAAGGGGTGGTGATCGACGGGCGGAAAACTGCCCCCGCCCAGGCCAGAGTGCTGGTGCGGGAAGCAGAGCGGTCGGTGCTGGAACTGGTAATCCACGAGGGACGCAACCGTCAGGTGCGGAAAATGTGTGAAGCGGTGGGGCTGGAGGTGGCCCGTTTGAAGCGCACCTCTATCGGCCCTTTGCGGCTGGGGATGTTGAAACCCGGCGCAGTGCGGGAATTGACCCCGGAAGAACTGCGGGCCATCCGCATGGCGGTCAAACGCACTTAAAGAAGCAAAGAAAAAAGTGTTAATCTGCAAAGGAGATGAAATGTCATGTTTTGCCCTGGCTGCGGCTGTCAGATTTCAAACGATGTTGCATTTTGTCCTTACTGCGGGCAATTTATCCCTTCCGACGATCCCGCCCGGCCTGCTGCGGAGGAAGAGCTGATGGTTCCGGAAAAAGCTTTGCAGCAGCTGCTGGAGCAAACCCGCAGCATGAATAAGCGCCTCTGCGAATTAGAGGAAAGGGTGGTCCAACTGGAAAAGCGGCTGAAAGAAACCGATCAAAAGGCGGATTTAGGTCAATTGAGCTATTTTGGGTGGGGTTTTTTCGACCACTTTGGCTCTAAATAAAGCGGGCAGGCGGTTAAAAGAACCCTGTGCTTTGCGGATTTACAGAGATAGAAAACGGGAAAAGGAGCATCTTCCTTTTCCCGCTTTATTTTGTCGGAAGCAGATGTCAATCAGCCGGAGACGGCTCCTCTGATTCGGCTTCTTCCTTGTCCTTTTTGAATAGATCGCTGATCTTGCTGATCACATCTGGCACCAATCCCAAAGCCTTGCCCATGGAATCGCCGGGACCGTTCATCTCCAGCAGCCGCACGTCCCCTTGGTGTACCACCAAAAAGCCCAAAGGCTGGATGGATACCCCAGCGCCGCTGCCGCCCCCAAACACTTCCTTGGGAACCTTGGCGGGGATATCGCTGCCGCCGCTGGCAAAGCCGAAGCTCACCTTGCTCACCGGGATAATGGTGGTGCCGTCCGGGGTGATAATGGGGTCGCCGATGATGGTGTTCACGTCCACCATGTCCCGGATCTTTTCCATGGTGGTGCCCATCAGGCCCTGAATGGGATGTTCGCTCATAGTTTTCTACCTCGCATTCTCTTGGTTGACAGCCTGCCCGGCTGCGGATGGATGGGTTGGTTGAGAGGAGGGGGCAGGACGGGAAGGGGGATTGTCTGAGCTTTCCTTTGCCAGAAAATGCCCGATGACCTTTCCTAGTATCCCCAGGCCCCCGATGATTATGACCCCAAGCCGCAGTTTCACCCGCAAGGAAATCCACTGGCGAAACTCCCCGGTGATGAAATCCGGCCGGATGCAGACGGCGTTGAGTTTCAAATCGGCGCCATATCCTGCCAGCAGCCCCAGGGTGGTGTTCACGCCGGCTTGCACCTGTCCGTAACGGATGGCGGCGGTGCAGGCGTCCTGACCCCCCACGTTGATGGCGATGGTGACCCGGCGAAACCGCAGGTGCCGCAGCAGGAATCTGGCGTTGGGAAAACACCGGCGCAGCAGCGCCACGATTTCCTTCACCGTGGCGGTGAACCCGTCCTCCTGGGGGTCTTTGGCGTTAGAGCCCGGCCTGGTTTTGGCAGACCTGGCGGAAGCCGGTGTGGAAACGCCTTGTTTGGCCCGGCGGGCTGCCCGCTGGGCTTTCTTTTTTTGGGCTTCGGCCCGCCGTTTGGCGGCTTTGCGTTTCTGTTTGGCTTCCTTGCGGGCCTGTTTTTCCTTTTGCTTTTGTTCCCGCTTTAAGGCTTTCACCTTCTGCCGGGGACTTTCCTCCCGGGTGTCCACTAAGGTGTAGCGCAGCCCGGCAATCCCTACCTGGATTCGGGTGGTTTCCCCGATGTCCACATAAAGCACTGCGCTGAGACAGCAAAGCAGCCCCAACAGCGCCAGGATAGCTGAAATGATCCACAGAGCAAGCAAACCGCTTTCACTCCTCTTGCTGGGACGCTTCTTCGGCGTCTTGCGCCGCCATCACATCGTCCATTTTCAGTTGGCCGCTTTCGTCCGGCAGTTTAGGCAGATCCTCCAAGCTGCTCAACCCAAAACACCTTAAAAAGTTAGGGGTGGTTTCGTAAAGGATCGGACGGCCCGGCACATCCAGCCGCCCCGCCTCCTGGAGCAGTTCCTTTTCCGTGAGGGAATTGACGATGGAGGAAGAGTCCACCCCCCGGATCTGTTCCACGAAGCTCTTGGTCACCGGCTGGTTGTAGGCCACAATGGCCAGCACCTCCAAGGCGGCGCTGCTTAAAGGGGCGTTTTTGCGAAGCTGCAAAGCCTCTTTCACCACCCCTTCGTGTTCCCGTTTGGTGGTGAGCTGGACGCAGTTATCCAGCCGTACCAGCCGAAACCCCCGCTGGGGCTGTTCCAGTTCTTGACGGTACTCCTCCAAAAAGGGTGCCAGCTCTTCTTCGGTGAGCTCCAAAGCCTGGGCCAGCTTGGGCGTTGGCAATGGCTCCCCGGCGGCAAACAGCACCGCCTCCAACTGGGAAAGCAGAAATGTTTTGTCCATTTATTCTTCTTCCTTTCCGCCGGATTCTTCGGCAGGAGGTTCCTCCCCGGTAAAGTGGGTGCGGTTAAAATAAACCATGGTGTTGTCATCGCTGAGGGTGATCCGCCGGGACTTCATCAATTCCAGCATGGCCAAAAAGGTGGCTACCAGTTCGCTGCGGTCGCAGGGTGCAAACAGTTCTTGGTAGGGGAGCTGGCCGTCCTGATACAGCCGGCGCATTACATAGATGATCCGGCTCCCGACGCTGACCATTCGCTTGTTGACAATGCCGGAAAAGGCGGTTTTGGGAGGGGGCAGCCGGCGCTGGGCCTTTCCGGCGCTGTCCAGATAGGCGTTTAGCAGCGCTTCAGAATCGTGGCTGCGGCGGTACACCGTGTCCACCGGGATTGGGAGGGGGGTGCGGACAAACACCGCATTGCCCTGGTATTTGGCCCCAAGCTGCTTGGCGATGCGCTGGCAGAGATCGTACTGCAAAAGCTGTCCCTGGAGTTGTTTTTTCAGCTCTTCCGCTTCTTCATGGCGGGGCAGCAGGGACACGGTTTTGATGTACACCAACTGGGCCGCCATGGCTAAAAATTCACTGGTGACCTCCAAATCCATGCTCTGCATCTGGGCCAGGTAGTCCAGATACTGCTCCAGAAGCTGGGCGATGGGAATGTCGTTGATGTTGAGCTTGTGCTTGCTGATCAGATGGAGCAGCAGCTCCAACGGCCCTTCAAAGACCTCAATCTTAAACTGTAACGGTTCGTTCATGGCTTACACCAACAGCCCGAAGCCGGTGGCGATGGGCTCGGTAATGGTGGAAAACAGATTCAGCACCCACTGCTGGGCAATGGACAGGGGGGTGGAGAGAATGTCGGTAGCCAGCAGCAAAAACAGCAAAAGCACAATATAATATTGGTACTTCATGGCGAGGAACTGCCATTTGGCCGGGAGCACCAGCCCTAAGATTCGCCAGCCGTCCAAAGGCGGCAGGGGGATAAGGTTGAAGATGGCAAGGCCCACATTCACCTGGGCCGCCAAAAACAGCACCTGGATCATAATATAATAGAAAGCAAGGTCCCCGCCCAGGAGCAGGTACAGCAGGTTTACCAACCGTCCCAGCACCACAAACAGGAAAGCCACAATTAAGTTGGACACCGGCCCCGCCAAAGCGGTGACGGCGATGCCTACTTTTTTGTTGCCTCGAAAATTGTTGGGATTGATGGGTACCGGCTTGGCAAAACCCACTCCCACCAAAAACAGCATGATGGTGCCGAACGCATCGAAGTGTGCAAAGGGGTTGACGGTGAGCCGCCCGGAAAACCGGGCAGTCCGGTCACCGAACCGCTCTGCTGTCCAGCCGTGGGCAAATTCATGGAAGGGAATGCCGGTAAACAGCACAATGGCCAGCGCCAGAAAGGTGTATAGAATCTGGAGCGCACTGCCGGAAAAAAGAGCGCTAAGCAAAATGGAATCTCCTTTCCCATTACAAGTATTAGGGTAAGCGGCTTTTTCCAGTTTATTCCGGAAAATCGAATTCATGGCAAGGCAAAACGGGCAAAACAGCCCTCTCCGAGCCGGTTTTACCTGGAATGCCATAATTTTCATTATAACGGCTGCCGCCAGAAAAAACAAGACCCGGCAGACAGTGTTCAAACTCTGTTCAGAGAATCCGGCGACCTGCTTCCGGGGTGGGCGGCCGGATATTTTTGGAAATTTCATATTTTGTTCATATTTATTTTAGCTCAATTTTTCCATTGGGGTTTATACTAAAAGCCGGTTTCCGGCAAAAACGCCCCTGGGCGTTGGGCCGCAGCGGCCCGCCGGAAAAAATCCTATTTTAAAAGGAGATGGGCAAACACTATGGCAACCACGATGGAATTGGCAAAAAAAGGCAATGAAAAGGAAATGAAATCCCTGTACAATGGGGTGAAAACAGAGGTAATAGGGCTTTGCCGGCTGCTACTGAACCAGGAAAAAACGGCGAGCAATTCGGTGGCGCCGATTTTTCAGAAGCTGTGGGACAGTCTGCTGGCGGGAGAAATCAGCTCCCAGGAGGGGTTTGAAAATAAGGCAGTGGCGAAAACCATCGCTTACTGCATTCAGAAAACCAAAAAGAAAAACCCCAAAGCCTTCCAGCCCCCGAAACAGGACCGGTTCGACACCCTTCCTTCCAAACTCCGTCTGGAAGGGAACCCCTGGGAGCTGGTGCTGAACAATCTCACCGACCTGACCCGGTTTGTCTATGTGCTCCATGCGGTCTGCGGTTACGACAGCAAGCGGCTGGCCGCTTTGCTGGAGCTGAAAAAAGAGACGGTGGATCTGGCTCTGGCGGCGGAAGATAAGGTGGTGGAGCAGATCTGCGCCGCAGTCTCTGCCCAGAAAAAGGTGTCCTTCTCTCTGACGGTGGAGCAGTTCCATGCCGCCCTGACCGAGCAGAAAGAACAGGCGGTAATGCCGGAGATGGCCCAGCGGGCTGTGTTTGGACGGATTGAGAGCCTTTGTTTGGCTTTGCGGAAAAAGGCCAGACGGAACAAGATCCTGGCCGGTGTGGTCGCCGGCGTTGTGGCAGTGGTCTGCATTGTGGCGGGGATCGTCCTGATAACGAATCAAGTCAGCCAGGGAACG
>CAZWNI010000071.1:289-7039 GCA_964635385.1 uncultured Oscillospiraceae bacterium | reverse complement strand
CCCAACAAGTCATCTACATACTCGTTGGCTGCCTTTTTCAGGCTTCTGGCCTGTGCCTGGGCGTTCTGCACCATCTCCATGGCGTTCTGCTTGGCCGTCTTGGTGATTTCATTTTGATCCACCAAACGCCGGGCTTTTTCCTCCGACGCCTTCACCAACTGATCCGCTTCTTTGCGGGCATCGCTTAAAATGTCGGTGCGATCCTGAACAATCAGCCGGGCCTGTTTGATCTCCTGTGGCAGATTCCGCTTGATGTCGTCGATCAATTCCCTCATGCGGTCTGCATTGATAACACATTTCCCGTTGGACATCGGCATATTCCATGCTTTATCCAACATTTCATCCATCAGATCCAAAATTTCAATGACATTCATTTCTGTGCGTCTCCTTCCAACATAAAGGCTTCCTTCGGCTGGGCCTGGCAGGCGCACAGCCGCTGTTGAATCCGCTCGGCAATGCAGGCGGGTACAAACTCTTGAATTTCTCCCCCAAAAGCTGCAATCTGTTTCACCAGGCTGGAACTTAAAAACATATTTTCCGTTGCCGTGGTCAAAAACACCGTGTCCGCTTTTGAATTCAGGCGCTTGTTGGCCAAAGCCTGCTGAAACTCATATTCAAAATCGCTGACTGCCCGCAGTCCTTTTACAATGGCGCAGCCTCCCACCTGTTCCAGGTAATCGGCCACCAGGCCGGGATAGCTGTCGCTGCGCACATTGTCCAGTCCGGCAATGCAGGCGTCAATCATCTCCAACCGCTCCGACACGGTAAACGCCCGGTTGTTTTTCTGGGGGTTATAGGCCACCAATACCACCACTTCATCAAACATCCGGGAAGCCCGCTGTATGATGTCCAGATGGCCGTTGGTAATGGGGTCGAAGCTGCCGGGACACACTGCCAATTTCATGGTGAATCCTTCCTCTTCGTTTATTCTTCCTCTGCCCTTGCATAAAGACTGACCTGAATCTTTCCGTAGCGATACTGCCGCAGCAGGGAAAAATCTCCCACCTGTCCAGGCATCTCGGTTCCCAGGGAGTGTTCGCAGAGGATTTTCCCACCCTCCTTCATTCGCACAGCTACCCCTTCCAAGGCAGCCAGCAGCAATCCGGAACGATAGGGCGGGTCCAGATACGCTAAGTCAAATCGGGTCTTGTCGGTGCGGAGAAATCCTTCCAGGGAAAGGTTCAGCACCCTGGCCTGCCGGGAAAATCCGGTGGACAGCAGGTTGTCCTTTACCACCTGGACCGCCTTGGGATTGAAGTCGTTGAACACCGCCTGTTTGGCTCCACGGCTCAAAGCTTCGATTCCCATCTGGCCGGAGCCGGCAAAGAGATCCAAAAACACGCTGCCCGGCAGGTCAAACTGGATCGCGCTGAACACCGCCTCTTTGACCCGGTCGGAGGTGGGACGAGTATCCATTCCTTCCAATGTTTTCAGTTTCCGCCCGCGAGCGGAACCGGTGATTACCCGCATCAACCGGTCACCTCATTTCTATCAATTATCGCAAAGACGTGCCGAAACGGGATTCAAACATGGATTCCCGCTGGGCCTGCCGGTGGACGCTCATCACCAACCCGATGGACAGATACGAGATAATCACCGACGTTCCCCCGTAGCTCACCAGAGGCAGGGTCACCCCGATAACCGGCAGCACACAGATTACCATACCGATGTTCAGAATGGTTTGGAACAGCCAGATGGCAAAGACGCCGCAGCAGATATAAAACCCCATATCATCGTTGCTTTTTTTGGCAACAAACAACATTTTGACACAAATAATAGTGATAGCCAGCGCCACCGCAATGCAGCCCACAAAGCCCAGGGTCTGACCAATATAGGCAAACACCATATCGTTGTGCCGGGCCGGGAAATTATAAAGTCCGTCGGCAAACAGCCCCCGGCCAAAGAGCTGGCCGGAACCCAGGGCAATCTGCCCCCGGTACTGCTGCATTCCGGTACCCAGTGGGTCTGTCTCTGGATTCCAGGCCACCAAAAACCGCTCCTGGAGATAATCCGGCAGCAAAAACCAGATAGCAGGCGCCAGCAATACCACGATCCCCCCGGCAATGGCCAGCAGTTTCCAGCTCAATCCTGCCACCACCAGCATCACCGCATAGATGAACACAAACACCAGCATGGAGCCCAAGTCGCCTTGCAGAGCGATAAGGCCGATGGGCACCAATGCGTGAGCCAGCAGACCCAAAAAAGTAGACAGGAAGTTGACCCGGTTTTTCACCATGGTCAGGTGAAAGCCGAAGGAAAAGATGAAGGCCAGTTTCAATGCCTCGGAGGGCTGGAACCAGATGATCCCCAAATTCAGCCAGGCCTGGTCGTCGCTGCCATCTGGCGTTTCGCCAATAACAAAGGTCAGCAGCACCAGGATAATGGCCACCGCTGTATACAAAGGCCAGAACCGGGCGATGGTCTGATAATCAATAAACGAAATCACCACTGCCACAACAATGCCCAAAACGGAAGCAAAAACCTGGATATAAAAGATGGACCAGCTACTTACAAACCCCTGATAGCAAATGGAGTACATAATGACACAGCTTAATGTACTCAGCCCGATGCAGAGCAGGAGCAGCAGTTTATCGGTGCCCAAAAAGCCTTCCTTTACCGAACGCATAAAACGTTCAAAACGGGTCTGGTTTTTGGTCTTGATGGAAGACTTCAAAGTGGATTTTAACGTTGATTGTGCCATTAGAACAACCCTACAATTTCTCCGCGCTCATCAATGTCGATGTTCAGCGCACTGGGGGCTTTGGGAAGCCCCGGCATAGTCATAATATTTCCAGTGTAGATGACAATAAACCCGGCTCCGGCGCTCACCTTCATATCCCGCACCGTAATCCGGAAATTCCGGGGTGCGCCCAGCTTGGAGGCGTCGTCGCTGAAGGAATACTGGGTTTTGGCCACGCAGACAGGCAGCTTGTCCAAGCCGATGCGCTGAATGTCTTCCAAAGATTTCCTGGCCTGGGGCGTGAAGTCCACGCCGTCGGCGCGGTAGATCTCCCTGGCCAAAATTTCCACCTTTTCCTCCACCGGCAGGGAAACGTCGTAAAGGGGATGGAAGCTGGAGGGTTTGGTCTGGATGGTATCCAGCACCTGCCGGGCCAGATCCAAACCGCCTTCCCCGCCCTTGGCAAACACTTCGGTCAGGCAAACCGGCGCATCCATTTCCCGGCAGAGTTCATCCAGCAAAGCCAATTCCTCGTCGGAATCGGAAGCAAAACGGTTGAGGGCTACTACCACCGGCAGGCCGAATTTTTGCAGGTTTTCAATGTGCTGCTTTAAGTTCACGCTGCCGCGGCGGAGCGCTTCCACGTCGGGAATGGTGAGGTTTTCCTTTTTTACCCCGCCGTTGTACTTCAGCGCACGGACAGTGGCCACCAGCACTACGCAGTCCGGTTTCAAGCCGGCGGCCCGGCATTTGATGTCAAAGAACTTTTCCGCACCCAGATCGGAGCCGAAGCCGGCTTCGGTAACCGCATAGTCTCCCAGCTTCAGCGCCATTTTGGTGGCCTTGACGGAGTTGCAGCCGTGGGCGATGTTGGCGAAAGGCCCGCCATGGATCAAGGCGGGGGTGTTTTCCAGTGTTTGCACCAGGTTGGGCTGGATGGCGTCCTTCATGACGGCAGCCATAGCGCCGTGAACCCCCAAATCCCGGCAGTACACCGGTTCTCCGGAATAGGTATAAGCCACCAGAATGCTGCCCAGCCGTTCTTTCAAATCGAAGATATCTCCGGCCAGGCAGAGAATCGCCATGATTTCGCTGGCCACGGTGATCTGGAAGCCGTCCTCCCGGGGCACGCCGTTGACCTTGCCGCCCAGGCCCACCACCACGTTCCGCAGAGCCCGGTCGTTCATGTCCACACAGCGCTTAAACAGAATCCGCCGGGGGTCGATGCCCAACGGATTGCCTTGCTGGAGATGGTTGTCGATGCCGGCGCAGAGCAGGGCGTTAGCGGTGGTGATGGCGTGCATATCCCCGGTAAAATGGAGGTTGATGTCCTCCATGGGAACCACCTGGGAGTATCCGCCTCCGGCAGCGCCGCCCTTGATGCCGAACACCGGGCCAAGACTTGGCTCACGAAGGGCCAGCACCGTCTTTTTACCCAAACGGTTCATGGCCTGGGCCAACCCCACCGACACTGTAGTTTTCCCCTCCCCCGCAGGGGTGGGGTTTACGGCGGTGACCAGGATCAACCTGCCTTCCGGCTTGTCCTGCAGGCGCTGTTCCAGCTTTTTGGAGAGTTTCGCCATATCATGTCCGAAAAAGATCAATTCTTCCGGCTGGACGCCAAGTTCCGCTCCGATTTCCTGAATGGGGCGCATCGTTGCTTCCTGTGCAATTTGAATATCCGATTTCAAAGGACCCGCTTCCTTTCTCACGATAAAATAGTGCAAATACCAAGATGCTTTCCGTCGAATCGGCGGAAATGATTGTTCTAATTATAGCATATCTCTGAAAATGTGCAAAGCCCCTTGAAATGATTTATGAAAAACACTATAATAGGAGTAGTGATTGTTCGCAAAAACTGTAAGAGCCGCCAGCGAAAGAGTCCTTCCCGGCTCTTTCAAAGGAGTATTTTCTATGCAGCAGTACACTTCCCACTCCCTAGAGGAGACCCTTTCCATCGCTCGAAAGCTGGGCCGAACCCTGAAACCGGGTACTGTGGTGGCCTACCTGGGCGGTCTGGGAATGGGCAAAACTGCTTTTACCGCCGGATTAGCCCAGGGAATGGGCATTGAAGATTCTGTGTCCAGCCCCACCTTTGCTTTGGTAAACGTCTACTACGGCCATCCCGCCCATTTGGTGCACTTTGACATGTACCGCATCAGTTCCCCGGACGATCTGGACGCCACCGGCTTTTTTGATTATCTGGACACCGGAGCGGTGCTGGCGGTAGAGTGGAGCGAAAATATCCTTTCCGCCCTGCCGGCGGACAGTCTTTTTATCCACCTGGCTCCAGGAAAAGAAGAAGGCTGGCGGGTGATTACCCTCTGCCAGGGGACAAAGGAACTGAAGGAGTTTTTCAGCTCTCTTTCAGGATACTCCTATCCAGCGTCCAACTCAACCAATAATTTTTGAAATAAATAAGGCCATTGTATGAAGATTCTTGCTATTGATACCTCCGCCAAAGCCGCCAGCGCCGCTTTGCTGGAGGACGAAAAGCTGCTGGGGGAGTTTTACACTCACAGCGGCCTGACCCATTCCCAAACCCTGATGCCTATGGTGGAGCAGCTATTAAGCTGCTGCCAAACCACCCTTGCGGACATTGACGTTATGGCCCTTTCCGCCGGCCCCGGTTCCTTTACCGGACTGCGCATCGGCATGGCGGCGGTGAAAGGAATGGCGTTTGTCCAAAACACCCCCTGCGTCAAAGTATCCACCTTAGAAGGGCTGTGCTACAATCTCCCAGAATTTACCGGACTGCTCTGTCCGGTAATGGACGCCCGCTGCGGACAGGTGTACAACGCCCTGTTCCAATGGAAGGAGGGCCAACTGCTCCGCCTGACTCCCGACCGGGCCATTACCATTCCGGAACTGGAGGAGGAGCTGAAATCCTGTTCGCAGCCTGTTTTGCTGCTGGGAGACGGCAGCTCTCTCTGCCACCAAACCATGCAACTGAATCAGCTTTCCCTGGCGGGAGCAGCCAACCGCTACCAGCGGGCTTCCGGCGTGGGGCTGTGCGCTTACAGGGCCGCCCTCCGAGGCGAAACCCTTCCCCCAGACCAGCTTCGGCCGGACTATCTCCGGCTGCCCCAAGCCCAGCGGGAGCTGATGATGAAAAAAAATCTGGAATTTAATGGAGGTAAACCAATATGATTGCTGTTTGCTGTGACCACGGCGGCATTTCCCTGAAAAAGGAAGTGCTGCATCATTTGGAGGAAAAGGGTCTGGAGTTCAAAGATTTTGGAACCAACTCCCCGGAAAGCTGCGACTACCCCGATATTGTCAAACCCCTGTGCCAAGCCATTCAGCGCGGCGAATGCGACAAGGGCATCATTATCTGCGGCACCGGCATCGGCATTTCCATGGCAGCCAACAAGATGAAGGGAATCCGGGCAGCCCTTTGCCACGACAGCTTTTCCGCAGAATACACCCGCCGCCACAACGACTCCAACATCATCGCCTTCGGCGCACGGGTCATCGGCCCCGGCTTAGCGCTTCAGCTGCTGGACATCTTTTTGAACACCCCCTTTGAAGGCGGACGCCACGCCGTCCGGGTGGAAAAAATGATGGCTCTGGAACAGCTTGACTAATAAATAACTTTAAGAAAGGATTTGCCGGTTTTTCCGGCACAAGAAACTCTATGGAAAACGTATTTGTATTGGATCACCCCCTGCTGCAGCACAAAATTTCTCTGCTGCGAGACAAAAACACCGGTCCCAAGGAATTTCGGGAATTGGTGGAAGAAATTGCCCTGCTGGAGGGCTACGAAGCCACCCGTGACCTGCCCTTAAAGCAGGTTCAGGTGGAAACCCCCCTGGGCGTAGCAGACACCAACGTCATTGCGGGAAGCAAGCTGGCGATTATCCCCATCTTGCGGGCCGGCCTGGGCATGGTGGACGGTATTTTGAAGCTGGTTCCTGCCGCCAAAGTGGGCCATTTGGGCCTATACCGGGATCCGAAAACCAAGGAGCCGGTGGAATATTACGCTAAACTGCCGGTGGACGTGGACCGCCGGGAGGTGTTGGTTTTGGACCCCATGCTGGCTACCGGCAACACCGCCTGCGCCGTGGTGG
>CAZWNI010000071.1:0-279 GCA_964635385.1 uncultured Oscillospiraceae bacterium | reverse complement strand
GCGGGGCGTAAAAAAAATCAAAATGATGTATATTATTGCCACCCAGGAAGGGCTGGAAAACATCCACAGCCAGCATCCAGATGTGAAGGTGTACTGCGGCGCCGTGGACAAAACCTTAAACGAAGACGCCTATATCGTACCTGGTTTAGGCGATGCCGGCGACCGAATCTTCGGCACCAAGTAAATCATCTCTGCGGCTCCCTCAAAAGGGGGCCGTTTTTTTTGCGCCTTCCAAAAGCATAATTCTTCCAACTGGCGGAACACTAACCGAGATAGGGA
>CAZWNI010000070.1:0-7208 GCA_964635385.1 uncultured Oscillospiraceae bacterium | reverse complement strand
GTTTCCTCGGTTTGGCTGTCCGCCGTATCCCATTCCAAGGTGGAGGCGGGCATCATCAGAATATAGGTTGTGACGAACACAACCACGGCAGCCAGCACGGACATTGCCGCAACCCATTTTTTCTTTCGCCGCTGGGCCGCCACAGCCGTTCCCAACGACACATTCTGTCTTTTCATTCTGTCTCACCAACCTTTACTTAATTTACGGTTCCCAAGACTGACAAGGGCCAGACCCGGAACACAATTTTTCCCACAATCTGCTCCTCGGAGATACAGCCTACCGAGGTACTTCGGGAGTCCACCGAAGTGGAGCGGTGGTCCCCCAGGACGAATATCTTCCCTTCCGGCACCTGATAGGGGAGTTCAATGTCGCACTCCCCAAGGGCCTTTTCGGTGAGATAGGGTTCGTCCAAAAGCTGTCCGTCCACATAGACGTTTCCGTCCTCGTCGATGTCCACCCATTGGCCGGGCCCTGCAATGTAGCGTTTGACTAACACCTTATTTTCATAGTAGAACACCACCAAATCTCCGGCTTCCAGATCCGTTCCCTTGACGGTAAGGACGATGTCCCCTTCGGTAAGGGTCGGGTTCATGGAGCTGCCATAGATGCGAAACACCGGCATCACCAGCACCGCAATCAGCACGGCGATAGCGGCTACCACCACCAGAGCGTAGATGGTGCTGCGCAGCACCTGCCCGGTATAGCGATGGCTTTTGGTGCGCTCCAGTTCCGCCTGAAGCTGTTCCACCGTAGGCGGGTCCCGCAGCACGACCGGTTCCGATTGAACCTGGGGGTCTTTGCGGCGGGTCTGCAAAGCGGACTGTCTTTTTTGCCGTTTCCGAAGGGGCTTTGGATCAGCTTTGGATTGTTTGATCTTCTTTGTCCTCATGATTTGTCACGGCTTTCCTTTGGGACACGCCGGGCGATGTTTTCCAGGTACTGCCGGGCGGCTTGGTCCGCCGCTTCAAACACCCCGTTGAGCAGCAGGGCGGCCTCCGCCATGGTCCCGGCTTTCTCGATGGCGATTTCCCGGTCTGACAGGGCTTCCTGGGCTTCCTGAAGCTGCTTTTTCAATTTTTGGTTTTCTTTTGTCTGAGCCAGGAGCATTTCCAACAACTCCACACGGCTGAGACGTTTCAGTTCCTTCTCTGTCAAATCCGGTTCCTCCGTGGGGGTGTCTTACCGCAAAGCGTCCTGTAGAAATAGTAACATAATTTGGGTTATGTGGTTTTTGGTACGTTGTAATTGTAACATATTGTTCCATATAAAGCAAGCAATGTATCGTTTTTCGTTGATGTCACCAAAAGACTTTTGTTTCTTTTTCTAAAATTGTTTCTATTCCTATAAAGCAGCGCTAATTCTTCAAATTTATTTAACAAAATTGGATAAAATGTCCATTTTTTGTTAAAAACAACACAAGCACACAGCTTACTGTTCGAGTTTTTAATTTGCATTTTGTAGATTTTATTTTGTCCAGAATAAAAGTTTTTCAGTATGTTCTATTTTTGAACAGAATTTATATTATGTTGACTTTTTTAACATGAGCGGTATTTCGCCTGGAAAATCCTGGCGTTGATTTTAGTCCGTACCCCCACCGGCAAATCGGCGCAAAGCAGCCTCGTAAAAAGCAAACTCCCGGAAGCCGCACAGCCTCCGGGAGTTTTGACAGATGAAGTTTTTATTACCGCAGTGTTCGATGGTTCAACCGGTCAAAATAACTTTTGGTTTCCTTTGCGATGACGCCGCCGAGGAAGATCAGCGCAATGAGGTTGGGCAACGCCATCAGGCCGTTAAAGATGTCTGCGATGGTCCACACCGCTTCCAAGGTCATGTAGGGGGCAATGAAGATGGCCAGAATGTACAGCCAGCGATAAGCGAGGACGGCTGCCTGCTTGCCTTTGAACAGGAAATCCACACAACGTTCCCCATAATAGTTCCAGCCCAAGATGGTGGTGAAGCCAAAGAAAATCAGGCAAAGGGTCAGACACAGGGACGCCACCGATCCCGAGAACGGAAGGCCCTGCGTAAACGCATTGATGGTGACGTCCACGCCGTCCAGGCCGATATTGTAGCTGCCCATCATCAGAATGGTTAAGCCGGTCATGGTGCAGATAATGATGGTGTCCACAAAGGTACCGGTCATGCTGACCAAACCCTGCCGTACCGGCTCGTTGGTTTTTGCCGCAGCAGCTGCGATGGGAGCGGAACCGAGGCCCGCTTCATTGCTAAAGATGCCTCTGGAAATGCCCCGCTGCATGGCTACTAAGATTGCACCCATCGCACCGCCGGCCATGGCGTCTAAACCGAATGCCCCTCGGAAAACACTGACCAAGGCGTCGGGAAGCCGCTGAAGGTTACAGAACAGAATCACCAGACAGGCCACCACATAAAAGACGGCCATAAAGGGTACAACCACGGTGCTGATTTTTGCAATCCGTTTTAAGCCGCCGATAATTACCAGAGCAGCAGCCAGAGTGACCAGCAAGCCGGTGATAATCACGCTCCAGGAATATTCCATGCCAAAGATGGTGACCGTGTTTTGCAGATCGGGGTCAAAGAAGCTTTGCGCAGCGCTGGAAATGCTGTTGACCTGGGTGAAGGTGCCGATGCCAAGTAAGCCGACGCAGGCGCCGAAGATGGCAAACAGCACTGCCAGGATTTTAACAATGGCGCCAAAGACCTTTCGAGTGCCTGCGTGCTTAAAGCGGCGCACTTTTTCTCCCAATCCGTCCAAGATATAATAGAAAGGTCCGCCCAGCACATGGCCGTCGGCGTCAATTTTCCGATATTTGATGGCCAGCAGGCCTTCGGAATATTTGGTGGCCATACCAAACAAAGCGGCCACCCACATCCAGAACAAAGCGCCGGGGCCGCCTGCCACCAGAGCGGTGGCTACGCCGACGATGTTGCCGGTGCCGATGGTGGCGGACATGGCGGTACATAATGCGCCAAAGCTGCTGACTTCGCCGGTTCCTCCCTCTTCATTTTTCACCATATATTTCAGCACCAAGGCCAGGTGCCGTATTTGCAGTGCTCTTACCCGAATGGTAAGATAAATCCCGGTGGCCACAATAAGGACGATCAATGGGACGCCCCACACAAAATCATCAATGTCAGATAGGATATTTTGAAAAAATTCCATGATATTTCTCCCTTCAGCCATGTTTTTCTATCAGACGAATTTTATTTTAACAGAATATTCATGAAATTACAACTACTTCTACGAAAAAAGCAGCCTTCTTAATAGGACGAACAGGAAAACAATTCGAAATTCTAAAAAAATATCTAAAAAAGGGGTTGACAAATATAAGATGGAAGGCTATAATATAAAAGCTGTCTGCAACAGCGGTAAAAAATGGAGAAGTCGCCTAGCCCGGTTTATGGCGCACGACTGGAACTCGTGTATGCGTTGATAGCGCATCGAGGGTTCGAATCCCTCCTTCTCCGCCAAAAAAGACTCGGTTTTTGCCGGGTCTTTTTTCATTTTCTTCATTGTTTCCCTTTTGACTGGACAGACGCCCTCCTTTCTGTTATACTCAAACTGCGGATCGGGGAAGACACCCATTACAAAAAACAGTATTCGCAAACTACAGCAAAGGGGGAAGACACCCATGGAAAAAAACGTAACTGTTGTAGACGAATTAGGCCAGGAATACAAAGCGACCTATCCCAAACGGGCAAAAGGTCTTGTAAAAAGCGGCAGGGCGCGCTTTGTAGATGCCAACCGAATCTGCCTGCTGCGTCCGCCGAAGATGGATTTGGAGGACGAATCAATGGAACAAAATTCTACCGTATTGACGCCAAGGGAAATTTTCGATCAAATCGTCAAGCTGCAAGCGGATTTGAAAAATATCCGGGAAACTACCGAATTGATCCAGACCATTCGGGACACCAACCAGCGCAACGGAAATGACAGCGTGGAACTGGACACCCAGGTGGTTGACGCTAAAATCAACGCTTTGGTGAATGTTTTTGAGTCCAGAGAAGGCACTTATCAACAGATGCTGAGCGTGTACGAAAAGATGTATGACAGTTTGACGGAATCGGCTTCGGAAAGCTAATTCCAAAAAGAGAGGGAGAACCGCAAGGTTCTCCCTTTACTTATGTAAAAAGTGCTATATTTTGATTTTATTTCAAACCTTCCGAGCGGCAGGCTCACCGTCCGGCATTCCTCCGCAGCTTTTCCGGCCGAACGTCCACTCCGGTGAATTTCGGGCAGGTGTACAGGGTCAGCAGCCGAGACGCCACCCGGTCGGAGTACCGGCGTTCGATCTGCTGAAAGGTCAGGTTCGTGCTGATGATGGTGGGCTTTTGCTTCTCTAAACGATAATTCAAGATAGAGAACAAGGTGGAATTTTGAAAGGGAGTGTCATACTCGCTGCCAAGGTCATCCAGTACCAGCAGGTCTGCCTGGCGCATAGAGTCCATGGTGGAGATGTCGCTCTGACCCCGGCCGTAATACTCGTTCTGGACAGCACTGAACAGATCCTGCACCGAACCGTTCAGCACCATATATCCCTTTTGCACCACCTCCGCCGCAATGGCCAGACTGAGGTGGCTTTTCCCCAGGCCGGTAGCTCCCATCATCAACAGAGAGGGGGAGGACAGGGAAAAATCCTGACTGTAGCGCCGGCAGAACGTAAGCACCTTCCCCATGCTTTCCCGCACACCTTCCGGATAAAAATCCAGTCGGAAATCGTCAAAGCGGCGGGCTTCCATAGGGCTGGTTTTGTTAAATTCCTGAGCTGTGAGATCACGCACCAGTTTTTGGTAGCAGGTGCACCGCTCTCCGGTTTCATCAAACCCGGTGTCCCGGCAGACCGGACAGGTATAAGGAATGTCCAGATAGTTTTCCGGATACCCGGCCAAAGCCAGCACCCGGCCCATCTGCTGCTGCAGGCGGAGATTTTCCTGCTGCAAGCTGGGGAGCATCTCCTCCAGGGTAGCGTCCCGGGACAGCACCAGGCGAGTGTAGGCGATGGCAGTTTTGGCAATGCGGTCCTGCAGATCCACCGCTTCCGGCAACGACTTCATCAATTCCCGGCGGCGGTGTTCCCCCTCCTGAACCGCCTGGCTGTGCCGCTGATTGATGATTTGATACGCCTCCTGGTAAATCTCCCGTTTCTGCTTCACGGCTCATTCCCTCCTTTGGCGGGATAATCCGGCACCTCGTCCCAAAACCGGTCCAAAGAATCCAGATCATAGGAGGTTCGCCCTTTCACAGCGTTGGAACTGCCCCGTTCCGGCTCCCCGATTTGAATGTCCTGTAGAGTGCGGTACCCTTTCTGCTTCCAGTTTTGCAAAATCCGGTTGGCGTAGGCGATGGCGGGCTTCCCGGTGTGTTTGACGGTGCGTTCATAGGCCAGGCGAAACACATCTATGTCATAGTCCATATCCAGCCAACGATCCAGGCACTCCTGTTCATTGGGAATCAACTGCCGCTGGTTCGCCCCGAACAAGGCTTTGATCTGCCCTTCCAAGGACATCTGTTTGGCCAGTTGCTGAAGGTACTCGTCCGCTTTGTGATGGTCATTGATCCCCCGCTGGTACCAGTGGTAGCACACCTTTTTGATATAGCGGATATCGCTGTGGCCCTGTCCGGCACAGAACTGCATGGCCATAATAATTACATCTGCCGGGAGCCGGTAGGATTCGTAAATCTGAATCACTTCCTGAATATCGGTGCTGTTTACCGGCCGGTTCAAGATACTTTCCATACTGGAAAGCAGGAACCGCAGCTCTTCGTCATCTGCCGGCATTCTGGTTCGCACCTCTCCCCCGCTAAGTACCGGCGCCGGTTCCGGAGGAACTGGCTGGTCTTTCAATGTGACGGCGCCGTGCTGGGCCCAATAGGTCAAAGCGTCTGCCACCACCGATTCCGGCAATTCCAGCAAAGAAGAAAGCAGATCGCTGGCGTAATGCCGGTCCGGATTTTGAAACAGCAAAAGCAGCACCTTCAAATACCGTCCGTCCACCTGCTTGAGCTGCTGTATGGAGAGCAGATCCGGAAGGGCAAAGTTTTTCCGAAAGCTGTCAAAGCAAATTTGATAATCCATAAGGCGCTCCTTATCTCTCATAGAATCTAACTCCATCATATCACAGGCCGGAGGGTTTTGCAAACGGATTGTCATTTTTTCAGGAATATGGTATAATGTCTGCCAAACGCAATCGTTACGATTCCCTCTTTGCCGGGGGCAAATCCTCAAAACTCAATGGGGCAACATTCAGAAGGTGGTTTCTATGACCAAAAAGCAACGGGCACAGCGTGCCGTCGATCTCTTGAAAGAAAAATATCCTCTGGCGGAATGTTCTCTGGAATATCGCCACCCCTATGAACTCTTGATCTCCACCCGACTGTCCGCCCAATGCACCGACGCCAGGGTGAACATTGTCACCAAAGAGCTATTTGGCAGGTACGACAGCCTGGAAAAGTTGGCCAACGCAAAATACGAAGACGTTTTAGCCATTGTCAAGCCCTGCGGGTTAGGCAACACCAAAGCCAAGGACGTCATCGGCATTGCCCAGGGACTGCTGGAACGGTTCGAGGGCCAGGTGCCTTCCACCATGGAAGAATTGACCAGCCTGCCGGGAGTGGGGCGGAAAACCGCCAATTTGATTTTGGGCGACGTGTTCCATCTGCCCGCCATCGTCACCGACACCCACTGCATCCGCATCTGCGGACGGCTGGGGCTCACCGATTCCACCAATCCGGCAGTGGTGGAAAAGCAGTTAAAAACCATCGTCCCGCCGGAAGAAGGCAGTGATTTCTGCCACCGGCTGGTGCATTTCGGCCGGGAGGTCTGCAAAGCGCAGCGGCCGGTATGCGAAGGGTGCATTTTGCAGGAAATCTGCAAGAACCCTCCCACAGCCAAGTCCGGCAAGGCATCGGTCAGCAAATAAGAATGTGCAAACGGGAGCAGGAAAAACTGCTCCCGTTTTAACCGACACTTTAGAAAAGAAAAGCCAGAGCAAACGCTCCAGCTTTCATTTCATTCTGTTTCCTTCCAATTACAAAGAATACACGTCCAGATACCACTTGCCGCCAATTTGCACAACCGGAATGGTTGTGGTATCGCTCATTTGATACCCGTCCACGGAAACGGTGATTACGAGTTCCACTTCCTGTGCGGCTGTAACATTGATATTATATTCCAAATAATCTTCCTGAATGTCGGCGAGGGTGGAGTTTGAAACCGATGTACTCTCCC
>CAZWNI010000069.1:0-7283 GCA_964635385.1 uncultured Oscillospiraceae bacterium | reverse complement strand
GATCCCCGGCCCCAGCGCTGCGATCAGCGCATTGGCGGTAAGCGGTCTGTCCACCAGCCGGTTTACCTTTGAAGGGTTCCTTTCCACCAACCGGAAAAACCGGGGAGAGCATCTGGACAGTTTGAAACAGGAACGGCGCACCATGATTTTTTATGAAGCCCCGCACAAGCTCCCCACTACCTTGGAGGACTTGAAGGAAGCCTTTGGCGGGGAAAGGCGGATCGCCCTCTGCCGGGAGCTGACCAAACTTCACGAGCAGGTACTGCGAATGGATTTGGGGCAGGCCGCCGCCTATGCCAGGGAGACCCCGCCCAGAGGGGAATATGTGCTGGTGGTGGAGGGCTGCCCCGATGGAGAAGGAGAGTCCATGGATGAAGTTCAGGCTCTGAATTTAGCGCGAAAACTGTTGGAGCAAGGGGAAAAACCCACCGAAGCCGCCCGGCAGGCAGCCAAGGCCAGCGGTTTGAGCAAAGGGCTGTTATATAAAAAATTGGTGCAGAGTTTGGCAGAAGAAGACTAAATCTGCCGCAAATACGGATTATTCAAAACGCTGTCACACTCTTATCACAACCCCATGGCAAAATAAAAGAAGATAACAATGGGAGGAGATTTCCATGAGCAAGATTTTGATTGCCGACGACGAAGAACGGATCCGGGACATTATCCGGCAGTATTTGGAGTTTGAAGGTTTTGGATACGGGGAAGCCGGAGACGGAGTGGAAGCTTTTGAAAAGGTGAAAACCGGAGAATACGATTTGGTGGTGCTAGATGTGATGATGCCAAAAAGCGACGGCATCACTACCCTGCGGAAGATCCGGGAGATCAGCAACATTCCGGTGATCCTCCTGACGGCCAAGGGGGAGGAATACGACAAAATTTTCGGCTTTGATTTGGGGGCGGACGACTATGTTGTGAAGCCTTTTTCTCCCAAAGAACTCATGAGCCGGATCAAAGCGGTGCTGAAGCGTTCCCAACCCAAACAGAAGCCGGAGGACGAAGTTTATACCTTTAAAACTTTGATGGTGAATCCCAAGTCCTACGAAGTGCGGGTGGACGGCAAGCAGGTCAACGTCACGCCCAAGGAATTTGAGCTGTTGCTGTACTTTATTCAAAACCCCAACACCGTCATTACCCGGGATACCATCTTAAACAAAATCTGGGGCTATGACTTCTTTGGGGACAGCCGCACGGTGGACACCCACATTAAAATGCTGCGGAGCAACCTTGGCCCTTACCGGAATCTGATCAAGACCATTTGGGGTGTGGGTTACAAGTATGAAGAGTATTCGGATTAAAATTTGGATGGCCATTTTCGGGGTGGCGGCGCTGGTGATCGCAGCCATGTGGATCTTCCAGGTGTTTTTGCTCCAAGAGATCTATCTGGCAGGGAAGAAAAGCCAGTTTATTGCCGACACCAACGCCATGGTCAGCGCACTTCAGGAGGAAGATACCGTCACCAGCATTCAGGTGATTGAAGATCTGGCGGTGAAAAACAGCTATTATCTGGAAATTTCAGACGATAACGGCTCTCAGCTTATCGGCTTCAATGCCATGGGGGAGAGCAGCGTGTTGAAGAACAATTCTTTGGTGCGCAGCCAGGTGGTGTATACCCTGATGATGGGGCAGGAGGAAAACAACATTATATTTTTTGAGGACACGCAATCCTCAACCAACCAGGGCTACTACATCTGCGGCGTCCGCACGACCATTGCCGGGCAGGACCGGTTTGTGCTTACCGAAACGGCATTGGCTCCGGTGGGAGAAGCAGTGGACGCCATTCGCAATCAGTTGATTTGGATGAGCATAGTGCTGCTGCTGATTGCTACGGCAATGGCCCTGTATATCAGCCGCTCCATCACCAAGCCGGTAAAACAGCTCTCGCAAGCAACCCGTGAGATTGCCAGGGGAAACCTCATGGTGCAGGTGCCGGTACAGGGCAAAGACGAGCTTTCGGTGCTGGCTCAGGATTTCAATACCATGAGCAAGGAGATTTCTAAAGCCACGGCTTTGCAGCGGGAATTGGTGGCCAATGTTTCCCACGATATCCGCACGCCCCTCACCATGATTAAAGGTTATGCCGAAACCATCAAAGACCTGACCGGGGAGAATCCCAGCAAGCGCAATCAGCAGTTGGATATTATCATTGATGAAAGCAACCGGCTGAATGTGCTGGTCAATGATATTTTGGATCTGTCCAAGCTGCAGGCAGGCCAGCAGAAGATGAATTTCACCCAGTTTGACCTGGCGCAAAAGCTGCGGGATATTGTGGGGCGGTACTCTTTGCTGGAATCGGAAGAAAATTATCAGTTTACCCTTTCTGCCCCGGCCCATTATTTTATGGTAGGGGACGAAGTGAAGATGGAGCAGGTAATTTATAACATCTTAAACAATGCCGTCAACCACACCGGCGCCGACAAAAAAATCTTTATCACTTTGGATACTGCCGAGCTTCCAGGCCGTGTATTGATTCGGGATACCGGCAAAGGCATTGCCCCGGAAGACCTGCCTTTGATCTGGGATCGGTACTACAAGCCCTATAAAAAGGACGACCGCAAAGGCATGGGCACCGGTTTGGGACTGAGTATTGTCAAGGCTATTTTGGAAGCTCACCACTTTGTCTACGGGGTGGACAGCAAGTTGGGCGAGGGTTCCACTTTCTGGTTTGAGACCGCTCCCCGTGGAAAAAAACGAGAACATAAGGGAACCTAAAGAAAAAGGGTTGAATTTTTTCTACCAAAGAGGTATAATATAGACGTCAGCTTTGCTGATGCCGGCCTTTTCCGTTTGATTTAACTGATGTTCCGCCAATGGGAAAGGGCAGCCGGCTTGAAATTTAGAGGACAGGAGGTAGGATTCATGGAAGTTACGAAGGATACTTTGATTGGACAGGTTCTAGATGCGGACCCCACCACAGCGCAGTTCTTTTTGGAAATGGGAATGCACTGCTTAGGCTGTCCGGCGTCCCGGGGCGAAAGCCTGGAAGAGGCCTGCTTGGTTCACGGCATTGAGGTGGAAGAGCTGGTAGACAGCCTCAACCAGCATATGGCAGAGTAAAGCCCGTTGCCACAAAGAGTTTTGATCGCTGTGAAAGAGCGCCCTGCTTTTTTGCAGCGATTTCTTTATGAAATGCAAAAGGGAGGTCTTGCAATTTACCGCCTGATGTGGTATACTTTCTAAAATTGGCAATGACGGGAAGGAGTAACCCTTTGCTGCCTCCTACAGAGAGAAGCGCCTGGGCTGAAAGCGCTTTGGAAGGGGAAAAGGGCCAAGTGCGTCCCACCAGCCGGCAGGCTGAATCTGACAAGGATAGGCTTGCCCGTCCTCCTGCGTTAAAGGAAGAATGAGGATAAACGGAAGTGGAACCGCAGTTATGCTGCCTTCCGAAAAGGCTTGGGCTTTTTCGGGGCAGCTTTTTTGCATTCGGAAAATCCGGGACGGAGGCCGTCCTGGATAGGTTTTTGCAGATAGGAGGGATCGCTTTCATGTTTGATAAAATACGTTACGATCTGCGTTCCATCAAAGAGCGCGACCCGGCGGCCAGGAACTGCGCCGAGGTGTTCTTTCTCTATTCCGGCTTTCATGCCGTATTCTGGTACCGGGTGAGCCATTTTTTCTATCGGCATAAGTTGCTGTTTTTGGCTCGGCTGGTGAGCCAACTGACAAAATGGTTTACCGGCATTGAAATCCATCCCGGCGCTACCATCGGCCGGGGACTGTTCATTGACCACGGTTCCGGCGTAGTCATTGGGGAAACCACCATTATCGGAGACGACTGTACCCTGTACCAGGGAGTGACCCTGGGGGGAACCGGCAAAGAAACCGGCAAACGTCACCCCACTTTGGGCAACGGCGTTATGGTGGGCAGCGGCGCCAAGGTGCTGGGTCCTTTCACTGTGGGGGACAACAGCAAGATTGCGTCCAATGCGGTGGTGCTCACCGAAATCCCCCCCAATTCCACGGCGGTGGGGGTGCCGGCCCGGGTGGTGCGGCAAAATGGAATCCGGGTCAGCGATCTGGATCAGATTCACATTCCCGACCCGGTAAACGCCGAATTGGTGCGGTTGGGGCAGAAGATCGCCGAGCTTCAGGCGCAGGTGGCAGCCCTGACCCAGCAGGTCAACAGTCAAAATTCCGAATCCCAAAAGGAGAATTGAGTTATGGAAATTTACAATACCCTGACCCGGGAAAAAGAACCCTTTGTCCCCTTGGAAGAGGGAAAGGTGAAGATGTACTGCTGCGGTCCCACAGTGTATAACTTTATTCATATCGGCAACGCCCGGCCCATCTGCCTGTTTGATGTGTTCCGCCGGTACTTGGAGTTTCGGGGTTATCAGGTCACCTTTGTTCAGAACTTTACCGACGTGGACGACAAGATCATAAAAAAGGCCAATGAAGAAGGGATCACTGCCGCCGAAATCGCTCAGCGGTACATTAAGGAATATGAAACCGACGCCAAAGGCCTGGGGGTTCGTCCCGCTACGGTGCAACCTACCGTCACCGGTCATATGGAGGACATCATTGACATTATCCAAGCCGTGATGGACAAAGGCCATGCCTATCAGGCTGGGGGCGACGTGTATTATCGTACCCGGAGTTTTCCGGAGTACGGCAAGCTCAGCCATATGCCCATTGACGAGCTGGAAAGCGGCGCCCGCATTGCGGTAGGGGAGCAGAAGGAAGATCCCCTGGATTTTGCCCTTTGGAAAGCGGCCAAACCCGGCGAACCTTATTGGGAATCCCCCTGGGGCAAGGGGCGTCCCGGCTGGCACATCGAATGCTCTGCCATGAACCGGGCCATCTTTGGAGACACCATCGACATTCACTGCGGCGGACAGGACCTGATCTTCCCCCACCACGAAAACGAGATTGCCCAGAGCGAAGGGGCTTCCGGCAAGCCTTTTGCCCACTACTGGATGCACAACGGCTATATCAACGTGGACAACGTGAAGATGAGCAAAAGTTTGGGTAACTTTTTCACCGTTCGGGAAGTGGCGGAAAAATTTGGCTATGAGCCCATTAAATTCATGATGCTCCAAGCCCACTACCGCAGCCCCATCAACTATACCCTGGAAGTAATCCAGCAGTGCCAGGCTTCCTTAAAGCGGATCTACAACTGCAAGGATAAACTCGCCCTGACGCTGGAAAAAGCGCCTGAGGCCGCTATGACCCAGCAGCAGAAAGAGACGATTGATGGGTTCCGGCAGCAGTTCATTACTGCCATGGACGATGATTTCAATACTGCCGACGCCATCTCTGCCATCTTTGAGCTGGTTCGCCAGATCAATACCGACTGCGACCGGGCTCCCCTTCCCGGCAAGGAGTACTTCACCTATGCCCAGAGCCTGTTTGACACCCTGCTGGACATCATGGGGATTGTCGTTCCTCAGCAGCAGGAGGAGCAGCTTCCCGCCCAGGTGCAGGATTTGGTGGAGCGCCGGGCGCAAGCCAGAAAGGAAAAAAACTTTGCCTTGGCCGACCAGCTTCGAGATGAAATCGCCGCGTTGGGTTATGAAGTAAAGGAAACCCGGCAGGGCACGCAAATTACCAAAAAATAATACGGTTTGCTTGATGTTTCGCAGTGTTTTTTTGATATGGTATCCTTAGGAAGTTAGGTTTACAGGAGGAAATTCAGATGAAATGGAAAAAGCCCCTGGCGCTTTTACTCGGCATTATCCTGCTTTTTTGCGCCACCGGCTGTGAAAAACAGGAAGACAGCCGGCTAACTGCGACCCAGTCCACCCGGCTGTATCAGTTGGAAGAACCGGAGGACGGCACCACCATGGCTATCGTCCACACCACCATGGGGGACATCTCCTTTGTGCTATATGAAGAACAGGCCCCTCAGACCTGCCAGCAGTTTATTGATTTGGTAAACGAAGGATTTTACACCAACCGGGACATCTACGGCATCGAGATGGGCAATGTGTTCACCGGCTCAGAGGACCACGGCGGGCTGGAAGGTAAAACCACAGCGGAAAACGGCCGGGGCTATGAACCGGAAACCGATCCGGGCCTGTGGCAGTTTACCGGCGCCGTGTGCGCCTACGGGGAACGGGACGGGGTGTACGAACGCACAGTGTTGGCGGACAGCCGCTTCTTTATGGTGAGTCAGGTGGAAGCCGACCCGGAAGTGGTAAGCTATATGGAAGAAAATGATTATCCTGAAAACGTGATCCAAGCCTATCAGGAAATCGGGGGAAATCCCATTACCAGCGGGTCCTTTACCGTGTTCGGCCAGGTGGTAGATGGGCTGGACGTACTCAACGCCATCGCCGCCGTTCCCACGGAAGAGGGCAGCATCTATCCTTCCACCTCCATCTATGTCCTTTCCATTGAGCTCAGCGAATACCACCGGGAGGGATAGGAATGAAAAAAACCATTTGTCTGGTTACGGCTTTCTTGTTTTGCCTGGGCGTTTTGTGCGGCTGCGAAAGTTCGGAGCAGGAGCAGACAACCGATCAGGAATCATCACAATCGGTTGAACAAGAAGTCAGCGATGAAGTGGCTTATGCCGACAATGCCTTTTTGCAGGAGAATTACCCCACCCTTGGTACGGCGGAAAACCTCAATACCCGTGCTTTGCAGGAAGGGGAGGAAATTGCCATTATCACCACCTCTATGGGGGAATTCCGGGTGCGGTTTTTTCCGGAAGTAGCGCCGTTGGCTGTGGAAAACTTCAAGAACCTGGCTTCCAGCGGCCAGTATGACAACACCATCTTCTTCCGGGTGATCAACAACTTTGTGATCCAGGGGGGAGACACCACCAACACCGGCAGCGGTTTCGACAGTTACGCCGGAGGGACCTTTGCCGATGAATTTTCCGAACAGGCCTTGAATCTCCGAGGCGCTCTCTGTATGGCGAATCAAGGAACCGCCGATACCAATGGCTGTCAGTTTTATATCGTACAGGCCTCTCAGGACGATCTGGTGAGCAACATTTGGACTCAGCTGCGGGAAAAGCTGGATCGGGTTTATCCGGACGCCATCAAAGTTTTGTATCAAACCTACGGCGGCTGTCCCTGGCTGGACTTTTCCTATACCGTGTTCGGGCAGGTCTACCAGGGAATGGAAACGGTGGACGCCATTGCTTCGGTGTCCACTGATGATCAGGATAAGCCGGAGACCGATGTGGTGATTCAGTCTATCACCTTCAGTACCTATACCGAAACCCAAGATTCTGCCGATGCGGCATGACGATTTTATCTGAAAAACAAAAGGGAGTGCCCGGAAAAAGGCACTCCCTTGTTCTATCTTCAAAAAGCGGCGCCGCCGCCAAACTAAAT